>NZ_JANIJY010000040.1:0-12926 GCF_024580695.1 Brevibacterium sp. 91QC2O2
TGCGGCGGGTCACCACGCCGCCCCAACCAGGATGCCCCGATGCAACGTCGTGGCACGGGCCTTCGTGTATCATTAGTTATAGTCAAGCAGACATTAACAAGGATCCCGGGATGGGCGCCGACACGATGGGCGCACCGCACCGGGATCTCATCCGGGAGTGACGAACACGCAGATGAATCGCACGCAGTTCCTCAACGTCAGCGAACGACAGGCGGTGGCTCCGCCCCTGGCCGTGTCCACGGTCGTGTTCGCGCTGCGCCCGGACGATGCGGCAGCTGACGGCGGCGGGCAGCGGATCTGGCTGCCCCTGGTCAGGCGGACCCGCGAACCCTACCGTGGTCAGTGGGCGCTGCCGGGCGGTCCGCTGCGCGGGGACACCAGCCTGCGCACGGCTGCGGCCCACACCCTGCGCGCCACCACCGGTCTGGCACCCACCCTGCTCGAACAGCTCTACACCTTCGGCGGGACCGATCGGGGAATCGGCCTGCGGACCGTCTCCGTCGTCTACTGGGCCCTGGTGCGCTTCGCGGAGACCGACCCCGATCTGGTAGAGGACCCCAATGTCGCCTGGTTCCCCGCCGACGACCCCGCGGTGATCGGCGCGCTGGCCTTCGACCATCAGCGGATCGTCGAATACGCCCTGGCCCGGCTGCGCTCCAAGGTGTCCTATGCCGACGTCGCCGACCGGATGCTGCCCGACACCTTCACCCTGGCCCAGCTGCGCCAGGTCTACGAGGCCATCGGCGGGGAACGCCTCGACCCGGCCAATTTCCGCCGCACCATTCTTTCGCGCGGTGTCGTCGAGGACACCGGTCAGGTGCTCACGGGCGTGCGCAACCGCCCGCCGCGCCTGTATCGCGCGAAGACCAGCCCGGATCATGATCCGGTCCCGGACCCGGAAGGGGAAATCCAATGACCAGTATTACCCTCACCCTCGGCCGCCCCGGCCAATCCTCCTGCGACTCCAAACTGCGCAACGCCCCATGGGACATCGACCGCGCACCCGGCTACGGCCCGGGCGCCTCGGCCGGCGACCACATCCCCGGCGCCGCCCCGCGCCAGGGCGAGATCCCGGCCGAGTACCGGCAGGCCTCGGAGGCGGACCTACACGCCCGGATCCGCGCGGCCAAGGCGACGCTGGGCGATCGGGCGGTGGTGCTGGGCCACTTCTACCAGCGCGACGAGATCGTCGAACACGCCGACTACGTGGGCGATTCCTTCCAGCTGGCCAATGCCGCCCTGGAACACCCGGAGGCCGAGGCGATGGTGTTCTGCGGGGTGCACTTCATGGCCGAAACCGCCGACATCCTCTCCGGTGACGACCAGGCGGTGATCCTGCCGAACCTGGCCGCCGGCTGCTCCATGGCCGATATGGCCAATGAGGACGATGTCGAGGCCTGCTGGGATCAGCTGACGGAGCTCTACGGCACCGAACCGGACGCCGCGGGCCGCGTTCCCGTCATCCCCGTGACCTATATGAACTGCTCGGCCGCGCTCAAGGGCTTCGTGGGGCGCAACGGCGGCTATGTGTGCACCTCGAGCAACGCCGCGACCGTGCTGGAGCGCGCCTTCGCAGACGGCCAGCGCGTGCTGTTCTTCCCCGATCAGCACCTGGGCCGCAACACCGCATCGGCGATGGGCATCGGCCTGGACCGGATGCCGCTGTGGAAGCCCCGCCAGGTCCTGGGCGGGAACACCGAGGAGCAGCTGCACGAGGCCCAGGTGATCCTGTGGAACGGCTTCTGCTCCGTGCACCGCCGTTTCACCACCGAGCAGATCGCCCAGGCCCGCGCCCAGTTCCCCGAGGTGCAGGTCGTCGTCCATCCCGAATGCCCACTGCCGGTCGTCCAGGCCGCCGATGTATCGGGCTCGACCGACGTGATCCGCCGGGTGGTGGAGAATGCCGAGCCCGGCGCGGTGATCGCCATCGGCACCGAGATCAACCTGGTCAACCGGCTGGCCGCGCAGCACCCGGACAAGACGATCTTCTGCCTGGATCCCGTGGTCTGCCCCTGCTCCACCATGTACCGCATCCACCCCGGGTACCTGGCCTGGGTGCTCGAATCCCTGGTCGCAGGCGAGGTCGTCAACCGGATCGAGGTCCCCGCCGAGGTCGCGGGCAACGCCAAGGTGGCGCTGGACCGGATGCTGGCGGCGAAGCCGAAATGAGCGCGCAGCCCTACTCGGCCGAGCTGCCGGACGCACCTGGCGCGACCGGCTCGACTAGACCACCGGGTGCACCCGGCTCAACCGAGCTGCCCGCCTCGGTGGACCTGCTGATCGCCGGCGGGGGAGCCGCCGGCCTGTCCGCGGCCATCGCGGCTGTCGGCCTGGGGTTGAGCGTGCTCCTGCTGGACGCGCACGATTTCGCTTCGAGCGCTTCGGTGCAGGCCCAGGGCGGGTTCTCCGCGGTCACCGCGCAGGGGATCGCCGCGGGGGATTCCGTGGCCGTGCACGTCGCCGACACCCTGGACGCGGGCGCCGGCCACAGTGATCCCGCCGTGGTCGCGCGGATCTGCGCGGCAGCCGCCGCCCACGTCGCGACCCTGGAATCCTGGGGTACCGCCTGGGACCGCCGTACCGACGGCGGTTACGCCCTGACCCGCGAGGCCGCGCACCGCGCCGATCGTATCCTGCACTGCGGGGGAGACGCCTCGGGCGCGGGGATCGTCGCGGCACTGCGGGCGCGCGCCGGGCAGGTGGTGGCACGGACCACGCACGAGGCCACCGGAGCCGGCCGGGGCCGCCTGCACATGGCGGCGGACGCCCGGGTGACCGGCCTGCTCGAGGACTCCGGCGCCGTGGTGGGCGCCAGGGTCGCGGTCGGCGGTGAGCCACAGAGTGTGGCCGGGGGCGCGGACTGCGGTGCGGCCTCGGCCCGCACGATCCGAGCCGGGGCCGTCCTGCTGGCCACCGGCGGGATCAACGGGATCTACGGCAAGCGGACCAGCCGCTGGGCCAATGACCCGACGGCCCTGGCACTGGCCTGGGACGCCGGCGCGCTCTTCGCCGATGTCGAAATGGTGCAGTTCCACCCGACCTTCGCCCCCGATGCGGACTTCATGATCTCCGAGGTGCTGCGCGGGGAGGGCGCGGTGCTGCGCGATGCCACGGGTGCGCGCTTCATGCCGGCCCTGGATCCCCGCGCGGAACTGGCCGGACGCGACATCGTGGCCCGTGGGGTGGCCGCGGCCATCCGGGACACCGGCGGCGCCTGGTTGGACGCCTCGCCCATTGTCGCGTCCCACGGCACGGACTTCCTGGCCCGGCGCTTCCCGACGATTACCGCACAGTTGGCGCGCGCCGGCCTGGATCTGGCGACCGCGCCCGTGCGCGTGATGCCCGCAGAACACTATTGGATGGGCGGGATCGCCGTCGACGGGCACGCCCGCTCCAGTGTGCCCGGCCTGTTGGCCGCCGGCGAGGCGAGCCGGACGGGGCTGCACGGGGCGAACCGGCTGGCCTCGAACTCCCTGCTCGAGGCCGTGCACACAGGGCTGGCGGCCGCCGCCTGTGTGGCGGCGGGCCGGGCGGGGGAGCCCGGGCGGATCCGGCTGGGCTATGAACTGCCGGTCGAGCCGGCCGGCCGGCTGTCGGGAGGACCACCCGGCGGGCAGCCCGAGGCCGGCGGACCGGTCTCGACCGCGCAGGCTCCTACCCCTGCCGCTGTGACCGAGCGGGTGCGACTCAGCGCCGATGAGCACCTCGGCGTTTCACGTGAAGCACAGGGCCTGGCCGCGGCCGGCCGCGAATTATCGGGGCTCTTGGCGCAGCACCCGGGGCATCCGGTGGCGCTCATGGCCTCGGTGATCGCCGCAGGAGCGCAGGCGCGCACCGATTCCCTCGGCGCCCATCTGCGCACCGATGCGGTGGGGCCCGCCAAGCCGGGGCACACGAGTGTGGCGGTCAGCCGCCGGCCCGGCGACCTGGGGCTGTGCGTTCCGTCAGCCGGCACTGCCCGGGTCGATCCGGGACCGGCGTTCGACCCAGCGCGTTCTCCGTACGACCTGGCGGCCTCATGAACAGCGAACCGGAAACCACCGAACCGGAGACCACCGCAGCGCGGCAGTCGACACAGCCCGCCGAGCCCACCACACCGACCGGGCCGGTGAACCTGGACTGCGCCGCCACCCAGGCAGTGCGTCCCGAGGTGCTGTCGGCGATCTGGCCGCTGCTCAGCGAGCAGTTCGGCAATCCCGCCAGCCACCATGAGGCCGGCGAACAGGCAGCCCGCGCCCTCGACTGGGCCCGCTCCCTGGCCGCCGAGACCCTGGGGACCCGACCGGGGCGGATCGTGTTCACCTCGGGCGGGACAGAATCGAACTCCCTGGCCCTGCACGGCACCCTGCTGGCCCGGCACCGCGGCGGGCACGTGCTGGTCTCCGCGATCGAACACCCATCGGTGCTGCAGACCGCACAACAGCTGCAGCGCTGGCACGGGGCCGAGGTCGAGACGGTGCCCGTGGGGATGAACGGCATCGTCGATCCGGCCGAGGTCGCAGCACTGCTGCGCCCGGACACCTGCCTGGTCGCGGTGATGGCCGTGAACAACGAGGTCGGCACCATCCAACCGATTCAGGAGATCGCCGAGCTGGTCCACGGCGCGGGCGCCCGGCTGCACGTCGATGCGGTCCAGGCCGGCTCCTGGCTGGACCTGCGCCCCTTGGAGCGGGTCGCGGACACCCTGAGCGTTTCCGGACACAAACTGGGCGGGATCAAGGGAGCCGGGCTGTTGGCCCTGGGCCGCGGTGTCGTACTCGAACCGTTCATGGACGGCGGCGGGCAGGAGGGCGGGATCCGCTCGGGCACCGTCAACGTGCCCGGCTGCGTGTCCACCGCGCTCGCCCTGCATCTGGCCCAGCAGGAGGCTCTGGCCTACCAGACGGGGGAGGAGCTGCCGTGTGGCCGGGAACCGGGCAGGCGACTGGCCCAGGCGGTGCTCACAGGTCTGGGGGACCTCGGCGTCGCGGCCCGGCTGTCCGGCGACCCGGAGAGCCGGGTGCCCGGCACGGTGTCCTTCGTCTTCCCCGGCCTGCATGCCGAGGCCGTGCTGCTGGAGTTGGGGCGCCACGGGGTGCTGGCCTCGTCCGGTTCGGCCTGTGCGGCCGGGTCGACGGAACCGTCGGCCGTGCTCACCGCGCTGGGCTGGGATCCGGTGGAGGCCCTGGGCGCGCTGCGCCTGTCGTTCTCCCCGCACACCCCTGCGGCGGTGCTGGACTATGCGGCGCGCGCCGTCATCGAGTCCGTTGCGGCGGTCGCCGACCTGGGCCGGTAGACCGCCGGCTCAGCACCAGCCAGGCGATGCAGCCGACGTAGGGCACGAAGAGGATGACAAGTCACCAGGCGAGCCGTCGCAATGCGGTGATGTCCTTGAAACGGGCCAGGGAGACCAGCGCCCAGACCAGCAGGGCCACGGATGCCAGGGAGAGCGCATATAGGCCGAAATCGCCGGGGGTGGGTACGAGGGGATTGCCCGCGTCGTCCATGGGGCCTCTTCGGGGGTCGGTATGGCTCGGGTCGAGCCGGTTCGGCTCGGAGGAGGATTCGCCTCCAGCAGAGGTCAATGGTGCGTCATGGGAAATTCCCGGCCGGGCGCCGGGATGCGCCGCTGATACGATCGCAGGGTGAGCAGTCCTGAGAGGCACAGTCCCGAAAGGCGCGGCACGCCCCCGCGCGTGAACGACCCCGTCGACGCCGCGATCGTCCGGGAGGTCAGCGCCAATGCGCGCGCGACCCTGGGGCATATCTCCGAGGCCGTCGGCCTGTCCGTGTCAGCCGTTCAGTCGCGCCTGCGCCGGCTGGAGTCGACGGGCGTGATCGCGGGCTACCATGCGACCCTGGACGCCGAGGCGATCGGCCGGCCGTTGGCCGCGTTCGTCGAGATCACACCGCTGGACCCAGCCCAGCCCGACGACGCCCCGGAGAAGCTCGAACACATCGAGAGCATCGAGGCCTGTCATTCGATCGCCGGCGACGCCGCCTACCTGTTGCAGGTGCGGGTTGCCACCCCGCGGGACCTGGAGACCCTGGTCAACCAGATCAGGCAGGTGGCCCAGGTCAATACGCGCACCACCGTGGTCCTGCAGACCTACTATGAGGGCCGCGCGATTCCCCCGGTCATCTAAGAGCCCAAGGTGGTTATAGGCCACCCAGTCATGGCATGACAGGAAAAATTCCTGCGCAGTTCATATTCACAGGAATGATTCCGGTAGCATGCCCGTATGACGCTTGCTTCAGATCACACTGCTGCTCCCGTTGCCGACCTGTCGGTACGGACAGCGCCGGAGTCGCTCGCTCCGGAAACCGTAGTCCCGGACACCCTGCCGGCCGCACCCGTGACGGCCGATACCGGGAAACCGCCGGTGACGATCTTCGGCCCCGACTTCCCCTTCGCCTATGATGACTGGCTGAACCACCCTACGGGCCTCGGAACCATCCCCGAGCAGGCCCTCGGCACGGAGGTCGCGGTGATCGGCGGGGGAGTCTCCGGCATGGTCGCAGCCTTTGAACTCATGCGCCTGGGACTCAAGCCGGTGATCTTCGAAGCCGCCCGCCTGGGCGGGAGGCTGCGCACCGAACACATCGACCCCGGCGCCGGACTCGGCCGGGTCCCCGCCGCGGAACTGGGTGGGATGCGCTTCCCGATCTCCTCGACGACCCTGTTCCACTACATCCGCGCCCTGGGGCTTGAGACCCGGGCCTTCCCCAACCCGCTGACCCCGGCCGCCGGTTCCACCGTGGTCGACCTGGCCGGACAGACCTGGTACGCGGAAACCCTCGAGGATCTGCCCGAGTTCTTCCACGAAGTCGCGGCGGCCTGGGATGCGGCCCTGGAGGAGGAGCTGGGCTTCACCGGCCTGCAGGACGCGATCCGCGAGCGCGACACCGCGCGGCTCAAGGCCGCGTGGAATGAGATCGTGCGCGCCTGGGACGACCGCAGCTTCTACGAGTTCGTCGCCTCGTCCCGAGCCTTCTCCACGCTCAGCTTCCGCCACCGCGAGGTGTTCGGCCAGGTGGGCTTCGGCACCGGCGGCTGGGACTCCGACTTCGCGAACACGATGCTGGAGATCCTGCGGGTGGTCGTGACGAACTGCGACAGCGATCAGGAACTCATCGTCGGCGGGGCCGACCAGGTGCCGGTGGGCCTGTGGGAGCGCCCCGCCGGCGCGGGCAGCGCCTACTGGCCGGAGTCCACCAGCCTCGCCTCCTTGCACGAGGGCGCCCCGCACGGCGCGGTCAAGGGGCTGACCCGCCTGCCCGACGGCACGATCGAGGTGCGCTATATCGAACGGCCGGCCGAGGCCTCCGCCGGGGCGGGCGCACAGAGCGCCACTGGCGCACCCGGCACCGCCGGTGGCCAGGACACTTCCGCCCCGCAGCCGACGGCCACCCGGGCCTTCCCCGCGGTGCTGGCGACCTGCCAGTCGTGGCTGCTGACCACGCAGATCGACTGCGATGAGTCGCTGTTCAGCCAGGACATGTGGATGGCGCTGGACCGCACGCGCTATATGCAGTCCTCGAAGACCTTCGTGGCCGTCGACCGGCCGTTCTGGTTGGACACCGACCCGGTCACCGGCCGGCATCCGCTGTCGATGACGCTGACCGACCGGCTGACCCGTGGCACCTACCTGTTCGACGACGGGCCGGAGAATCCGGGGCTGATCTGCCTGAGCTATTCGTGGATGTCCGATGCGCTGAAGATGCTGCCGCACACCACCGCCGAGCGCGTCGACCTGGCGCTCGACGCCCTGGGGAGGATCTACCCCGACCTGGACATCCGCGCGCACATCGTGGGCGAACCGGTGACCGTGTCCTGGGAGTCCGACCCCTACTTCCTGGGCGCCTTCAAAGGCGCACTGCCCGGGCACTACCGCTACAACGAGCGGATGTTCTCCCACTTCAAACAAGACGCCACACCCGACGAGTTCCGCGGCATGTTCTTAGCCGGTGACGATGTGGCCTTCACCCCGGCCTGGGCCGAGGGCGCAGTGCAGACCGCGCTCAATGCCGTCTGGGGCATTATGACCCACTTCGGCGGGCACACCCATCCGGAGAATCCGGGGCCTGGCGATGTCTACGATGAGCTCGGCCCGATCCGGTTGGAGGACTGATGGGTGCCGCGGCCGAGGCAGAGTCCGTGGACGTGGGCGGGCAGCCGGCCGAACGGCTGCGCGTCACACTGGTGCAGACGGAGCCGATCCTGCGTGATCCCGCGCGCGCCTTGGCACTCATGGAGCACGCCGTTGCCGAGGCCTCTGCCGCCGCTGCAGATGCCGCTGCAGGCACGGTACTCGGCGAGGAGCCCCGGATCTTCGTGTTCCCGGAGATGTTCCTCACCGGTTATGCGATCGGCCCGGCGAATGTGCGCAGACTGGCCGAGCCGGCGACCGGGCGCTGGTTCGCCTCGGTCGCCCGGCTGGCGCGCGTCCACGGCTGCGCCATCGCCTACGGCTATCCGGAACTGGGGGAGCGGCCCGCCGATGGCGGCACCGCGGATCAGGACCCGGCGGACGGTGCCCTCGTCTACAACAGCGTCAACCTGGTCTCCGAGTCAGGCGAACTTCTGGCCGCCTACCGCAAAACCCACCTGTACGGAGAGGTCGACCGGGGCCAGTTCGCTCCGGGAGAACGCCTGCCGGAACCGGTTGGCTGGCACGGCTGGAAGCTGGGGCTGGGGATCTGCTATGACGTGGAGTTCCCCGAGTTCGTGCGCGCCCAGGCCCTGGCCGGCATCGACCTGCTGCTCGTCCCCACGGCGAATATGACCGGCCTCGAGGCCGTGGCCGGGACCCTGGTGCCCGCCCGGGCATATGAGAACCAGGTCTATGTGGGCTATGCCAACTACACGGGCGCAGACGAGGTCTTCGCCTATCACGGCCTGTCCACCCTGGCCGGGCCCACGGGCGCGGTCCTGGCCCAGGGTGGTGCGGCCTCGGCCAGCGAAGGATATGAACTGGTCACCGCGGTCCTGCGGCGCGCGCAGCTGCAGGCTTCGCGCCAGGTGGCGACGTATCTGGCCGACCGCCGCAGCGACCTGTACTCCTGAGTTGCAGTTGCGGTTCCGGTTCGGCGTCGCGTCTTCGAGACGACGATTCCGAACCGGAACCACGACGAACCCCACGGGCCTTCGCGTGCCGCCCTGCCCCGCGGTTCCGCTACGCGGCGTAGAAGTAGAATGGGGCCCATGCGTGCGCACACTGAGGAACAGCCGGATCTGCGCGCAGCCCTGGTGTTGCGCCGCCTCGCGATCCCACTGTTCGTCATCCTCGGCATCCTGATCGGCTGGCTGGCCCTGAGCTTCACGGGCGCGGCCGCGCCCACGGTCCTGGGCGACTCGGGCCCGCTGGGCCGGCTGGGACTGCCGGTGGCGCAATTCGTCTTCCAGACCTCGACGGCCATCACGATCGGCGCACTGGGCCTGGCCGTCTTCGTCATCCCGCGCGCTCCCCGCGTCCGCGGCCATAAGAAGGCCCGCGGGAAGGGCGGGCAGAAGTCCCAGCAGAAGTCCCAGGCGGCCGGCCGGCAGAGCGTCGACCGCTCGGAGCCGCCGCTGGATGCGGGCTGGCAGGCGGCGTTGAACCTCGCCCAGATCACCTCGGTGGTCTGGACGGTCTCCGCCGTTGCGGTCCTGCTGCTGACCTATGTCGACACCGCCGGGTCCCAGGCCTATGCAGGGAACTTCTCCGCCCAGCTGGGCCAGTACGTCACCCAGGTGGCATCGGGACAGTTGTGGCTGCTCATCGTCTGCCTGGCTGCGCTCGTGTCCACCCTGGTGTTCGGGCTGCGCAGCTACCTGGGGATCGGGCTGACCCTGCTGCTGGCGGTCGTGATCCTCATCCCGCAGGCACTCATGGGGCACTCCTCCGAGGCCGCCGGGCACACCCAGGCCGTCAACAGCCTGGGCCTGCACCTGGTGTCGATCATGGCCTGGCTCGGCGGGCTGATCGCCCTGGCCCTGCTGGCGCCCAAACTGACCGGGCGCAAGGACCTGGCCGAGCTGGTGCGCCGGTATTCCTCGGTCGCGCTCATGGCCTTCGCGCTCATCGTCTTCTCCGGCTTCTTCAATGCCGCCCTGCGCGTGCACACCCTGCACGACTGGTTCGCCACCCCCTACGGGCAGGTCATTCTGGTCAAGACCCTGCTGACCATCGGCTTGGGCGCGATCGGCTATCTGCACCGCCGCTTCGTCATCGACCGGCTGGCCGCCCAGGCCAATGCCCGCCGCGAATTCTGGCGGCTGCTGGGAGTGGAGACCCTGGTGTTCGGTGCGGTCATGGCCCTGGGCATCGTGCTCTCGCGCTCGCAGCCCCCGGTCAGCCAGGCGGCCGCGAACACCCCCACCCCCGCCGAGATCCTCACCGGCGAACCGCTGCCGCCCTACCCGACGGTCGCCCACTACTTCACCCAGTGGTCGCCCGACCCGCTGTGGATCGTCGTGGCGCTTGGGGCCTCGGTCGCCTATATCTGGGGCTTTGTCAGGCTCAAGCGCCGCGGGGACGACTGGCCGGTGCTGCGCCTGGTGATGTGGCTGATCGGCATGGTGCTGCTGGTCTATGTGACCTGCGGCGGGCCCGTGGTCTACGGCAAGGTGCTGTTCTCCGGGCACATGATCCAGCACATGCTCATCGTCATGGTCGTGCCCCTGCCCATGGTGATGGGGGCGCCCGTGACGCTGCTGATGCGCGCCATCGCACCGCGCACGGACGGGTCCCGCGGGGTGCGCGAATGGGTGCTCTACGCCGTACACACCCCGTACATGCGGTTCTGGGCCCACCCGATCGTGGCGGCGGTGAACTTCGCCGGCTCCCTCATCGTCTTCTACTATTCGGGCATCATGTGGTATTCGCTGAACTACCACCTGGGGCACGAGATCATGCTCATCCACTTCCTCATGGCCGGCTACCTGTTCGCCCAGTCCCTGGTGGGCATCGACCCCGGGGTCAACCGCTTCGGCTACCCGGTGCGGTTGCTCGAGCTGCTCATCACCATGACCTTCCACGCCTTCTTCGGCATCTCGCTGGTCTCCGGGACCTCCCTGATCGAGGCAAGGTGGTTCGGCAATATGGGCCACGGCTGGTTCACCGCGCTGACCGATCAGCAGCTGGGCGGATCCATCGCCTGGGGGATCGGCGAGTTCCCGACCCTGCTGTTGGCCATCGGGGTGGTCTACGTGTGGACCCAGTCCTCCGAACGCGAGGCCAAGCGCCAGGACCGCGCAGAGGCCCGTTCCGGGGACGCCGAGTTGCGCGCCTACAACGAGATGCTGGCGAACCTGAACAAGCGCGGGCGCTGAGGGACCTGCGGGGGCTGACCTTTTAGCATCGCAAGCGCAGATTCACATCGCGTGCGGATATACCCTCACGCGATGTGAATCTGCGCTTGCGATGGCGCCTGTCCGGACTCTGACGGCCCCGCTGCACAACGGGTGTTGTTAAATGCACGATGTGAAAGCGCTGTGGATCACACTTCAGCGGAGTACGATCCTGTGTTGTCCTCACCTCATGCAAAGGAGCATCGATGAGCTCGACAACCCCGAACGAACCCGTCCCCACCCCGCCGCAGGGCCAGGCGGAACCCGCCAGCCGGTCGACCCTGCAGAAGGTCGTCGCGGCATCCCTGGCGGGCACGGTCGTCGAATGGTACGAATTCTTCCTCTACGGATCCGCCGCCACCCTGGTGTTCAATAAGATCCTGTTCCCGCCATCGGACAACCCGTTGACGCCGATCCTGGCGGCCTTCATCACCTACGCGGTGGGCTTCCTGGCCCGGCCCCTGGGCGGGCTGATCTTCGGACACTTCGGCGATAAACACGGCAGGAAGAAGCTGCTGCAGGTCTCCATTGTCCTAGTGGGCGTCTCCACCTTCCTGATGGGCTGCCTGCCCACCTACTCCCTGATCGGCTTCATGGCCCCGGTCCTGCTGGTGCTGCTGCGCTTCATCCAGGGCTTCGCCGTGGGCGGCGAGTGGGGCGGAGCGGTCCTGCTGGTCGCCGAGCACTCACCCAAGGAATCCCGCGGCTTCTGGGCCTCCTGGCCGCAGTCGGGCGTGCCGATCGGCAATCTGCTGGCCACCGCGATCCTGTTCCTGATGACGGCTGTGCTGCCCGATGAGCAGTTCCTGCTGTGGGGCTGGCGCGTGGGCTTCTGGGCCTCGGTCGTCATCGTCGTCATCGGCTACTACATCCGCTCCAAGGTCTCCGACGCGCCGATCTTCAAGGAGACCCAGTCCGAGGTCGTCGAGGACGGCGTGCGCTACGGGGTCGCCGAGGTCTTCAAGCGCTACCCGCGTGGCGTGTTCTGCGCCATGGGCCTGCGCCTGATCGAGAACATCCACTACTACCTGGTGGTCACCTGGTCGATCACCTATCTGACGGTCAAGGTGGGGATCCCCAATTCGGAGATCCTGGCCCTGTTGCTGCTGGCCAATGTCGTCGAGGCGATCCTGGTGCCCTTCGTCGGCAGGCTGGGCGATATCATCGGCCGCAAGGCCCCATATGCGATCGGCATCGTGCTCGCCGCCACCTGGGGATTCTTCGCCTTCCCGCTGTTCGACACGGGATCGGCGCTCAACATCTTCATCGCGATCATGTCCGGGCTGGTCTTCCACGCCCTCATGTACGCCGGCCAGCCCGCCATCATGGCCGAGATGTTCCCCACCCGGATGCGCTACTCCGGTGTGTCCGCCGGCTACCAGGTGACCTCGATCGTGGCGGGCTCCCTGGCCCCCATCATCGCCACCGCGCTGTTGGACGCCTACGGCAATGCGACCCCGGTGGCGATCTACGCGCTCATCGCCGCGGTGATCGGCTTCTTCGCCCTCGTCTTCACCCGCGAGACCCGCGGCATCGACCTGGCGGACGTCGACCGGCTGGACGCCGAGCGGGTCGCCGCGCGCGCCTGAGCGTCCGCGCCGGGCCCTGGATCGCT
>NZ_JANIJY010000041.1:0-10036 GCF_024580695.1 Brevibacterium sp. 91QC2O2
TGGAACGGCCCGACCACCGCGGCGACACGCGCAGGCACATCACACCCGAACAGTACAATCACCTACAACATGAGACAACGACGCCGCGATCAAGCACAAACCCCAACCCGTGAAAAATCGAGGCTAGTGTGGACGGGGATGCGTGCAGCGGATCCTATTCAGCGGAAGAAAAGCGTAAAGAAGAGCGAGCGGTGAAAAATTGAGGACTCTACCTGTCGTCGGGGCTGTTTTCCGAAATGGAGACTCGATTTTGGCCTGTCGGCGTAGACCCGAAAAATCTGCGGGAGGATTGTGGGAGTTTCCGGGTGGAAAGATTGAGCCCGGGGAGTTGCCTGAAGTTGCTTTGGCGCGTGAACTTCGGGAGGAGCTAGGGTTAGAGCATGTCGTCATTGGAGAGCGTGTCTTCCGCCAGGCAACGATGAATGATGAGGGACTTATCATCGACCTGGATTGCTACTGGGTTGAGGGGATTGCCGGAAACCCTGTCAGCAGCGATCATGACCGAATGGACTGGGTTCCAGTGCGTGAACTTAGGTCGTTGACCTGGGCTGGCCCCGATGTGCCAATTGTTATAGCAGCCCAAAATCAGCTACGCACAGACCAGGGCGGCACCCAAGCGTAGCTATTCGGGTAATATGCAGTCAGGTGTAGTTGAGGAGGCCGTGTGGCAGAACCGCTTGGGCTACGTGCTGAGGCAATCGAGTGGGTAAATATGGCGTCCGATGGCGGTCGCTTCCCGCTCGAAGTGTCTCATATTGACGACTTTCAGTTTCGCGGAGAGGCGTTCTCCTTGCGTGGTCAGCAAGGAATCCGTAAACCGGCGAAATTTGATGCGGCACTGACCGTCCAGACGAATCTTCCCAAAAAAGGTCGGGAGCATCCTTATGAGGACAGTATCGGCGAGGACGGACTCCCGCGGTACTCGTGGCGAGGTGATGACCCGGACCAATTTGAGAACGTCGGCCTGCGGGTGGCAATGCGGCAGCATCTCCCTATTATTTGGTTCTGGCAAATATCGAAGTCACCATCTAAATACAATGTTATTGCCCCAGTGTATGTTATTGGCGAGGAAGTAGAGAGGAAACGTTTTGTTCTCGCTCCTTTGCCGGATGACAACCTAGCTGGCGATATAGACGAATACTCCGGCCATGAAGAAGTAACGCGTCGGTACCTACTTTCCCAGACGAAGCGCCGCCTCCATCAACCAGTGTTTCGATCGCAGGTCCTGGATGCCTATAACAACATGTGTGCAGTGTGTTCCTTGGCTCATCCGCAGTTGCTGGATGCTGCGCACATCATCGATGACAGTGATGAACATGGAATCGCCTCTGTGGTGAACGGGCTGGCACTGTGCAAAATTCATCACGCAGCCTACGACAAGTTCTTCATGGGCATCCGACCCGACTATGTCATTGAGCTAAGGCCCGATCTTCTGACAGAGAAGGACGGCCCGATCTTGGAATTCGGTATGCAAGCGCTGCATGGTAAGAAGTTGTCGAACCTGCCCAGATCGAAGAGCCTGCGTCCCAGCTCTGATCGACTCCAAGCCAAATTCGATCTATTTACCAGAGGTAGCAAGATCGGTTAGCTTCTGCCCACCCCGCCCATGAGCGGCCGTAGCGTTTGCTCCCTCATAGGCCGGTTCGGCTGAGGGCCTGATGCACGGGCCCCAGACGGCAAGGTCGAACTGGTCTCGCAGCATGCCGAGCACCTTCCTGTTTCAGGGTCGTGTCAGTACCGTGAAGTACCCTGGAAATCGCAGTCGTTGTAGTCGATTCAGGGAGTGACGTGCGCGATTCGAACAGTGTGGTGCTCGGCCTGACCATGGCGGTCGGCCCGGTGCTGGGCGATGCCATTCTGCAGTCTTCGGTCGCGGACGTCGATGAATCATTCTGGCTTGCCGCGCTGCAGGCGGCCGATTCCGGTACCGGACCGAATGCGGGACCATCGTCCCAGGCCAGACAGCCTGCTGCGAACCGTCCGCGCAGCTTCTGGAATATGCGGGACCAGCTCGAGGCGATCGCCGCGCACGGGCGCTATCTGCACCGTGGCGAGAACCCGTTGATGCGCGACTGGGCGAATGAACTGTCCGCACTCATCGACCAGGCGGACTCCGACGTCGAAATGCGCTCCGGCGATGTGGACCGCTTCCTCGAAACCCTGCAGCTCCTCCTGGAATCCCTGGGCTCCAGCCTGCCGGAGGGCCTCATGGGCTCGTCCACCGGCGCAACTGCTCAGCCGGCCCCGTCGGCGCAGTCTGGTGCAGCCGAATCCGGTGCGGCCGAGCCAGGTGCGGCCTCGGCGGCGGAAGCGGTGCCCGGCGCTGCCCCACACCGGTCGTTGACGCTGGAAGTGGGCGGGCTACGCGCGAACATCGAACTCGCCGCCGCCTACACCCGGCGCCTGACTGCCATGGGTGTGGGCCCCATCCGCGCCCTGTCCATCACCAATACCACCGACCCGGCCCAGGGTGCGACCGCCTCTCTCGCCGCCTGCCAGATCATCGGGGCCTCGGGCACAGTCGAATGGACCGCACCCCGGGTCGAGGTCGCACCGGGGGAGACCGTAGCCCTGACCCCCGCGGAGCTCGCGTGGGTGCCGGTCCTGCCGGGCGCGGTGTCCACGGGCGCCGACGACCTGCACGCGGAATTCGACATGTCGGTGGGCGGGCGCTCACGAGCGGCCGACATCGTCGTTCCCCTGCTTGCGGACGATGAGTGGCGCTCCGACCTGCCGCCGGAACTCCTCGTCGACTTCATTCCGTTCTCCTCACCCCGGGTGGCCAGGATGGCGCGCGCGGTGGAATCCGTGGTCAACGCGCTCGACGAACCGGAGGACGCCGACTACGCGGGTGCGGTCAATACGGAACTCAACCGTGTGCTGGGCACCTCTGTGGGCGATGCCCGGACCCCGGACGGCGGCCAGCGGCTGCGCCATGTCACGCACCTGTTCACCGGTACCGACGGCTCTGACCGTGCGAACGGTGCGAACGGTGCCGACGGTGCGACCAGCGCCGATGGTGCCACGGGTCAGGACATCCGGGTCACCGGTATGGAGCGCGCGCTCATTGCGGCGGCCGTGTTGGAGCTGTTGGGCTGCTCGGCTGTGTTCGTGATGACGCCCGACGGGGTGCGCTGTGGACTGGGCAATCCGGAGACCTCGCCCTTCGATGCGCGCACGCTCAGCCGCGGAGCCTTCTCCGCCGACATCAGTGGCGTCGAGCCGGTGGGCGGATCGCGTGCCGCCTTCGAATCCGACGCTCTCTACATTGTGCGCGTCGCGGATCTGCTGGACCGGGCCACCGCCCACAGCCAGGCCGGCGACTCGGCACTGGCCGAGGGTCAGGGGACGACGCGTCCACCCATTCTGTCGCGCTGGCTGAAGGAACTCCTGCAGCTGGACAATCGCAATCCGCTGCTGCGCATGGCCAAGACCGCCGGCGCGCGGATCGTGGTGCCCGAGGACCGGCTGGACCTGTTCGAGGACGCCTTCTCCTCCGGGGAGCGCTTCGACCTGGCACCCCTGAGCAAGCGGGTCAGTGCGGCGGCGAACACCCATGCGGCGAGCCCGGCTCCGCAGTCCGTTTCGAAACCCGGGCGACCGGTGATCCGGCCGGCGGTCTCCGACCGGGCGGGCACCTCGGCCACGGGGAGTCGGGTCCCGTCGGCACCGGTTCCCGCGGCTCCATCCGCACCTCCCTCGGCGGGGGCGGCCGAGGACTCCTTCACGGCGGCGCTGGATGCACACCAGTTGCAGGTCGAGCCGCTGCGCGATAACTACCGCAAGCTCCTGACCAACCTGCAGGCGCAATCGGAGAAGTCCCGGGAGGAATCGGGCAAGACCACCCTGCACCTGGCGGTGGGTGCTGTGACCTGGCAGGACGACGCGGGGGACGAATCGACCTCGCCCCTGTTCGTCGCGCCGGCCAATCTGACCGGTTCCGCGGACACCGGCTTCGCCCTGGCCCTGGAACCCGGCTATGCCCTGGAGCCCAATTTCACCCTGCACGAGAAACTGCGGCAGGTCACGGGGGAGGAGGTCCCGTCGCTGCTGGAACCCGTGCGAGACGCCTCCGGTATCGACGTCGATGCGACATTCGAACGAGTCTCCCAGGAGCTGAGCGCGGCTGGGATCCGGCATCGGATTCTGCGCCATGCCCGGCTTCTGCCCCTGGATTTTGCGACTCAGGTGCTGTGGTCCGATCTGCGCGACAACTGGGCGACCCTGCTGGACAAGCCGGTCGCGGACCAGCTGACCCGTCGATTCGGCACGCCGTTCGCGGACCCCGCCGGGGACCGCGCGCTGACCCCTGCCGACGAAGTCACCACCACCCTGGTGCAGCCGGCCGACGGCAGCCAGCTGCGGGCGATCGCCTATGCGGGTGCAGGCAAGTCCTTCGTGCTCGAGGGCCCTCCCGGCACCGGCAAGTCCCAGACGATCACGAATATGATCGCCGATGGTCTGGCGCGCGGTCGTCGGATCCTGTTCGTCGCGGAGAAGCGCGCGGCGCTGGACGTGGTCTTCGGGCGGCTCAAGGACGCCGGCCTGGGACATGCGGTGCTGGATCTGCACGACGCCAAGCAGAGTCTGCGCGACGCGCGGGGGCAATTGCGCGAGGCGCTCGACCGGTTGCCCTCAGGTGGTACGGCTGCCGCTGCGGCGGGGGAAATGGGCGCCACCGGTATGCCCGGTGCTGCCGCCGGCACAGCTACTGCCACCGGCGCAGCGACCTCGGCTCCGGTTACCGGAACCGACCGGCTGCGGGCTGCGCTGCATGCCTCGACGGATCTGTTGCGCGCCTATCCGAACGACGTGTTTCACGTGAAACACGGGCAGGACTCCCGGGGTGAGCCCCAGTATCTGTGGGACCTGTTCAGGGTGCAGCTGGAGCGCGAATCCGAATTCGACATGACAGGCGGGTGGCAGCCGGCCGAAGTTCCCGCTGCCGCGGATCTGAGCTCCGAACAGGCGGAGCACGCAGCCGATGTGGCCAAGCGGTTGCGTCGGGCCCGTCGGCACGCCGACTCGAGCCCGGACGATGCGGCCACGCTGGCCAAGCTCGATGCGCAGGCCGACGCTATGGCCGGCCTGGGGCTTTCGGATGCGGCGCAAGAGGTGCGCGCGGGAAGGTCTGCCGACCAGCTGGCGGAGGCGATCCTCCTGGCCAATTCCCGCGCCGCGCTCGACCGCGCCCTTGCCGAGCTGGAGGACCCCGCCGCATTCACGGGTCGTCCTGCCGCGGTGCGTCGCTATATCGAGCAGGCGCGCGCCCTGATCCTGGCGCATCGTGCGACCCCGCCCGGCGCGCTGGGTGATCCGCAGCGGGCCCTTGAAATCGACGATGCCTTCCGCGCATACGTGCGGGGCACGTCCTCCGGCTCAGTGCGCACCTTGTTCGAGGAATACGGAGAGCAGGTCCTCGCCGCCACCCCGTGTGTGCTCATGAGTCCTCTGGGTGTGGCCAAGCACCTGCCCGCCGGGTCCATCGAATTCGACACGGTGATCTTCGACGAGGCCTCGCAGATCAGGCCCGCCACCGCCATGAGCGCCCTGGGCAGGGCACGTTCGGCGGTGATCGTGGGCGACCGGAAGCAGATGCCACCCCCCACCGAATTCACCGGTCGCGTCGATGGCGGGGACGCAGGGGATACCCTGGCGATTCCCCAGGGTCGCCTGGAATCGCTGCTGACCCTGGCGGGCAAGGCGGGCTTCGAACACCTGAGCCTCGACTGGCACTACCGCAGTTCCAATGAGCAGCTCATCGCGTTCTCGAACCGCCGGTACTACAACGGCAAGCTCATCACCTTCCCCAACCCGCCTGCGGTGGCAGGGGAGGGGGCCGCGGATGGTGCGGGGACCTCGGCGTCGCATGTGCCGGGTGCGGGTGCTGCGGACCCGAGTGCTTCGGACCGGGCTGGTGCGCCCGGCGCGGGTGCGCTGCCGATCGGTTATACCTTCGTGCGCGGTGTGCAGGAGCGCAAGCCCGGCTACTCGGCGAAGGTCAACGAGGCGGAACGGGATGCGGTGGTCGAACGGATCGCCGGTCTGTTGGCCGAACAGCCGGACAAGTCGATCATGGTCGTCACGTTCAACTCGGCACAGCAGGACTACATCGCCGCGGCCCTGGCGGAGTCGAAGGACGACGGAATCGTCGCCGCGATGAACCGGGACGTGGAGCCGCTGACGGTCAAGAACGTCGAAACCGTCCAGGGCGACGAACGCGATATCGTACTGTTCTCCATGACGTACGCGCCGGATGCCGAAACCGGTCAGCGGTCGAACAACTTCGGGCCGGTGGCCCGCCCGGGTGGCGAGCTGCGCTTCAACGTGGCCATCACCAGGGCCCGTGAACAGGTGCAGATCTTCGCCTCGATGCACGCCGCCGACATCACCATCGGCAAGTCGACCAGGCCCGGGGTGCGCGATATGAAGGCATACCTGGCGATGGCGGAGGAGGGCGTGCTGCCCCGCGTCGAGGCAGCACCCCAGGGCGACGACATCTTCCGCGATCGAGTGGCCGAACAACTGCGCGCCCGCGGCTTCGAGGTCGAGGTGGGCGTTGGCGAGTCCGAGTTTGCCGTCGACCTGGCCGTGCGCGAGGCCGCCGACAGCGTGCCGGGTACGGCCGGTGGCGCGGGGGGCGCGGCCAGTGCGGACGGTGCTGGTGCCGAGAGCGCGGCTCCGTGGTCGGCCGTCCTGTTGGACTCGCCGCTGTGGGCCGGCCGTGCGACAGTCTGGGACCGTGACGGCCTGCCCGTGACGATGCTCGAGGACCGTATGCACTGGCACCGCGTCGCCCGCCTGCTGTCCGCGGACTGGGCCCTGGATCCCGGTGCCGCTCTCGACCGCCTGATCGCGCAGTTGCGTGAAACGGATGCCGAAGCCGGGCCTGCCGGTACGTATGACGAGGCCGGTGCTGCTGTTGATGTGGCGGGTGAGGTCGATGGTGTGACCGCTGCAGCACCTGCCACCGATGCGACTACTGCCGACGTGGCTGCTGCTGGTGCAAGCACTGTCAGTGCAGGCACCGCCGACGCAGCCACCGGTCCGACCGCCACCGGTCCGACCTCGGGCATCGTGGAGGAACAGTACGTTGAGGCCCCCGTCCGCGCGGTTGACGACAAGACCCTGCTGGATCGCGTGGAGCATTCCGAGGAGGCGCGTGAGCGGGTGCGTGGGCACATCGCGGACATCCTCGCGCTCGAGGCCCCCATTGAGAAGACCGAACTGCTCCGGCGGGTAGCTCTGCGCATGTCCCATAAGCGGCTGCGCGATCGTATCGCCGCGCAGATCGCCCCGCTGGTATCGCAGCGCACCCTGGCCGAAGACGACGGGAGGGAGTTCGTCTGGTCCGATGAGCAGGACCCGGAGGCCTACAACGTCTACCGTGTGCCGGGCCCGGGCCAGGCGGCGCGGAACCTGCAGGACATGAGCCAGCGGGAACTGGGCAATGCCATCGTGGCCGCTTTGAGCCAGGACGGTGCCGCGACCGGGGCCGACCTGCTGGCCGAGGTGGTGGAGATGTTCGGCGGTCGGCGCACCTCGAAGCCGGCGCAGGACGCCTTCAACAGGGCCATCAGCCTGGCCGAGCGGTCCGGCCGCATCACCCGTACCGCCGAGGCCGACGGCTTCATCCTGGCCTGAGCGCAGTCGGGGCCCGGCGAACACCACCGGGCCCCATGAACACCACGTGAGCGCGGGAACTACCTGCAATAGCAGGTAGTTCCCGCGCTCACGTGGTGTTCATGCGCTTGTCGGGAGTCTGCAGGCTCGTCGGGAGTTCTGGTGTTCAGTCCCGTGGCGCGATCGTCAGCCAATTCTCGCGGGTCAGGCGCGCCGCCTTCTCGTACTTCCCCTTCTTCAGGGCGTGCAGGATCTTCGCGTGCTTATCCGGCGAGTCCATTCCGGTCATCGAACCGAAGTGTAGATACTCGGACCTGCGCAGGGCCGCGGTGACGTCTTCGAGCTGTTCGGCGATGAGCAGATTGCCGCACGCCCGTACGGGCACCATGTGGAATTCCTCGTCGGCGGCGATCGCGGCCTCGGCATCGCCTGCCTCGATCGCCAGTTTCAAGCTGGCGTTGGCCGACTTCATCCACCGCAGCTCGGTCTTGCCCAGCGGGCGGAAGCCCTGCGGTGCTGCGGAGTCCTTCGCGTCCTCGGCCCCGGCGGACGAACCCTCGGCATCCGAATCCTCAGCGTCCTCGTCCCGGGGCGATTCCGGCCCGCCGCCGATCACGGCCGCGGTCTCGGCTGCGTACACATCGGGTTCGCACAGGGTGATCGCCAGGGCGTGCAGTTCCGCCGCGATCTGCTGGGCCCAGCGAACCCGATGCGGGTCCTCGGCCGCGACGATCGTCGCCTTGCCCGGAGTCGCGACGACCAGGCCCGCCCTGGCCAGCCGCAGGATCGCCTCGCGGATGGGTGTGCGGCTGGTGCCGAAGCGCTTGCTCAGCAGGGAGTCGCGCAGCCGCGTGCCCGGTGCCAGCTCGCCCCGGACGATCGCATCGCGCAGCTCCCGGTAGACGGTGTCGCGCAGCAGCGCGCGGGCCGGCGGCATCGCACCGTCGGTCGCCTCGCCCCCGGTTCGCGAGGCCTGCGCCCGGACGCGGGTATCGGTCATGTGCTCTCTCCTCGACTTGTGTATATTGCGTCGTTTATGTTGTGTACGGCACATTCGATGCTACATTGCAGGTACTCGATATATCGCACATCCCGACACGTAATGCCACAGAGGATCCGCCGGATGGGCACCGAATCCTCGGGCGCCGTCACTCGGATGCGGTCCTCCACACGCCGCCACACGCGAGGAGCCCCATGTCCATTCACGATTTCGAACGCTACGACCTGACCTTCGGCCCCAGCCCCGTCCACCGCCTGCCCCGCCTGAGCGAACACCTGGGCGGTGCGCAGATCTGGGCCAAGCGCGAGGACTGCAACTCCGGCTTGGCATTCGGCGGCAATAAGACCCGCAAGCTCGAGTACATCGTGCCCGATATTCTGGCCAGCGGCGCCGACACCCTGGTGTCGATCGGCGGCTACCAGTCCAACCACACCCGCCAGGTCGCCGCGCTCGCCGCCCACCTGGGGTTGAAGGCCCGTCTGGTGCAGGAGCGCTGGGTCGACTGGGATGACCCCGGCAATGACCGGGTGGGTAATATCGAGCTGTCGCGCATTATGGGCGCCGACGTCCGCCTGGACCCCGACGACGGCTTCGACATCGGCATCCGCTCCAGCTGGGAGGACGCCCTGGCCGAGGTCGAGGCCGCCGGCGGCAAGCCCTATCCGATCCCGGCCGGGGCCTCCGAACACAGGCTGGGCGGATTGGGATTCGCAAACTGGGCTTACGAGGTCGCAGCTCAGGAACAGCAGTTGGGCGTCTTCTTCGACACGATCGTCGTGTGCACGGTGACCGGTTCGACGCAGGCGGGCATGATCGCGGGCTTCGCTGCGCTCCAGGACGCGGGGGCGAGGCCGCGCAAGATCATCGGGATCGACGGTTCGGCGACTCTGGAGAAGACGATCGATCAGGTAACCCGGATCGCGAACAACACCGCCGAGCTGATCGGCCTGGGCCGGGCCATCCGGCCGGACGAGGTGACGATTCTGCCCGGGTGGGAGGGACCCGCCTACGGCATTCCGGACGATTCGACGGTCGCCGCGATCAAGCGCCTGGCCCGGCTCGAGGGGGTCATCACCGATCCCGTGTACGAGGGCAAGTCGATGGCCGGGCTGATGGACCTGGTGTCCGACGGGCGGATCGGGGCGGACTCGAATGTGCTCTATGCGCACTTGGGCGGCCAGATTGCGTTGAGCGCCTATCCCGGCATCTTCGACTGAGGCGGTGTGGGCGGCCCTGCCCAACATCACATGCGCAAACCTGCAACGCATACGCGTATATACGTATGCGCCCTCTTTGCCAAGCTGGTTGTGAGTCAGTCACGATCAAGCAAAGGAGAGTGATCTCGCATGGTCAGCGTTGTGGGATTCACCGTCGAAGAGGTCCGTGAGTTCGTTCGCGAGTACGAGCGTCAGC
>NZ_JANIJY010000042.1:0-6836 GCF_024580695.1 Brevibacterium sp. 91QC2O2
GGGCGACAGGAATTCCCCGAACGATCTCGTTAAGCACCTCGGACCATTCCTGGTTCGAGTAGTTCACTGCGATGTATGGCATACGCCCCTCCTGGGAAGGGTGTTGCACTAGCACCTTGAGACCGCCTCCGGTTTTCAAGACCAAGGTGACTGCTATTCGGAGGGGGGAATCACGTGGTGTGCCGCCTGTTATATTCATAGGTTGAGATACCGCACGAGCGGCCATATCGGTCCGCAGTTCGAAGTGTGCGGTTCCAATCCGGAGGAACCATGTCTGGTGGGGGAACGCGGCGTCGATGGGGCGCCGGCCTGTGCGTATTGGGCCTGCTGCTGGGCACCCTGGCGCTGTTCGCGCGCCCCGCGTTCGCCCAGACGAATCCGCCGCTGCCCGCGCGCTGCGGATTGCGGGTCGCCGTGGTCCTCGACATGTCGTCCTCGCTGAGTGCCGCGGACGTGGCCCAGGCGAAGCGGGCCGCCCATAGGATGGTCTCCGGCCTGGCCGGGACGCCCAGCAGCGTGGGCCTGTACACCTTCGCCAGCTATGCCCCGGACCGGACGAACCAGCCCCTGGCCGCAACCCCGGTCGCCGAGGAATCCGGGGCCGGGACCGTGCATGCGGCCATCGACGACCTCCAGCGGGTGCCCGCGTCCGTGGGCGGCACGAACTGGGACTGGGGCCTGGCCCAGGTGGGGACGGGCTACGATCTTGTCCTGTTCGTCACCGACGGCAGGCCCACCGCTTATGGCGTGCCGGGACAGCAGGGCAATCGTGACCTGGGGACCCGCACCGATGCGATCGACCTGGAGCGGGCCAAGGCCTCGGCCACAGCGCTGCAGGCCGCCGGAACGCGGATCGTCGCGCTGGGAGTGGGCGAGAGCGTCGATGCCTCGAACCTGCGGGTGATCTCCGGACCGGATGCCGGCTCCGACTACCACCTGGTGGGTGACTACGAGGACCTGCCCGCGATCCTGCAGGAGGCCGCTCTGGGCAACTGCGCGCAACCGGAACCGAGCACCTCGGCCGTACCCACTGCCCCCGCACCCGAGGCCACGGCGCCGACCGCACCCGTGCCGTCGGTGCCGAGCCCGGAGCCGTCTATTACCACGTCCAGCCCGACTGCGAGCCCCGTGCCCGGCACCTCGCCGACGGCTACTGTGACATCCTCGGTCCCCAGCGGCACGCCGGTCCCGAACACGCCCCGGCCGCCGGCCGCCACGACGGTGCCGGGGGAGGCCCCGACTGCGGGTGGCCCGTGCCCCGACGCACCGGATACGGGTACGGGGATGGGCCCGACCGGCGATCCCGAGGTGATGGGCACGGGCAGCGTGTCCTGGTGCCTGTTGGACATGGGGGCGACCGACACCACCGACCCCGGTTGGTTGCTGGGCGGTTCGACTTGGCGCCTGACCGGGCCCGATGGCACCTTTGCGATCGTGGAGGACAACGGCGCCAATGACTACGATCCGGCGCCGGGCCGGATCCGGGTGGGTGTGCTGGCCGACGGCGAATACACGGTCATGCAGACGCGGGCTCCTGCCGGCTACCTGATCCATGAGAATCCCGGAGTTCTGCGCGTGCAGGGGAACAAAGCAGTGGAGGGTTTCACCTTCGCGCCGCTGTTCAATATCCCCTTGGGGTAATCGGGTGGGGTAGGGAGTCACGCTAGGGCGGAATCTCCCCCTTGGGTGATGCGAATTACTACGCACACTTTACGGATTTACGAGCGGCTGTTTGGCGCGACTACCTATCTTCCGCAGGATACCTATGGGTTCTTCTCGATTCCCTCGTAGGTTTGGGCGCGTATCGAGCTCGAACCTGCTCCCCAGCAGGTCCATCTGAGGAGCAGTAGTAGTGAAGAAACCTGAACACGCCACCGGGCGCGCTCGTCCCGGTAGCCTGAAACGACTGAGCGCGGTTGTCGCCACCGTGGCGCTGACGGCCACCGGCGTGGGATTCGGCGCCGGGACCTCTTGGGCCGCACCGAGCACCTCCGCCGAGGTCACCGCCGATCCGACGGCGACGTCCACCGCGACGAGCAGGTCGACCGCGGACTCCACTTCCAGCGCAACGGCATCGGCTGCGAATTCCAAAGACGCGGTGAAGTCCGTCGACATCGGCCCGCAGGCCGCGGCACGCACCATTCGCTGCGATGCGGGGGTTGTCTACGGGGTGTCTGCGAACGGGCAGCTCCAAGAGGTCACCAACGGTAATGTGCAGGAAGTTGGAAACAAGGCAACGTCCACCACCTACGATTGGTGGGGAAATCCCAGGGAGAATCCGGTCTCTTCCTTCAACGGACTGGGCATCGGTACCGACGGCCAGCCGATCTACGCCTATGAGCGCGGTGATCGATCGAATATGACGATCTACCAGTACAACCCGACCGTCGGCACATGGAGCAAGAAGACCGACTATTCGCTGTCCGATAATTACCGGGCCAGTAGTCTCGTCGCCGGTGCCGTGAACCTGGCCACGGGGGACTACTACTTCGGTGGATATTCTGGGTCGAGTAATAACCAGACTTTCAAAATCTGGAAGTACACGGGGTCCGGCTCGCCCACCTACGTGGGCGACATCAGCGCACCTGGGATTCCCCGTGAGTCAGGTGCGAATGGCGACATCGCCTTCGATGCCGACGGCAACCTCTTCGTGGTCCTGGGCAGCGGTAGTAAGACCAAGGTCTTCTCGGTGACAGCTGCGAACTTGGCGCGGGGCAATGGCGGTCGCATCACGTCCTCGGTGTCCGGTACCTATGACACAACCTCCAATGTCAACGGCGTCGCCTTCGATTCCGATGGCAAGGCCTATCTGGGCTCGGGCAGTACCGTGCAGTCCTATGACATGCCGAACTGGTCGAACCAGGCCACTTTCGTCAACCGTGGCCTGTCCAGCACCGACCTGGCCTCGTGCTCCTCTCCGGCCACGATCACCGTCCGCAAGGACGTGGTGGGCCGCGCGCAGGCAGCCGATCAGTTCCACCTGACCGCCAAGCAGGGCAGCACGGTTTTGGGCGAGGCCACTACCGAGGGCAGCGACATCGGCATCCAGGACCAGATCGTCGGCCCACAGCCGGCCAAGCGCGAAACCGAACTGACCTTCTCGGAAGCCGGTGTGGGCAATACCCGGTTGGGCGACTACGCCTCGGCCTATGAGTGCGAAGCCGACGGTCGGCATATGGACAATGCCAGCGGAACCGGGACCTCGGGCAAGGTGTCGATCCCGGTCGGCGCCAAGGCGGTCGTCTGCACGATCAAGAACGCCCCGCTGACCGCCGATGTGACGATCCACAAGGACGTCGCGGACGCCAAGGGCGAGAACGCCACCGCTGCCAAGGACTGGACGGTGGGCGCCAAGGCCACCGCCACCTCGGGCACGGTCGACGCGGCTCCCACCGTCGCAACCCAGAAGACCAACGCCTCCGGCGATGCGAAGTGGGCGCTGAAGTTCGGCACCAGTTTCTCTCAAGCCACGGTGGACGTCTCCGAGGTCCAGCAGTCCGGCTACGCCTTCCACGCGGGTTCGTGCACCGTGACCCACCTGGACGGCTCCACGACCACGGCCAAGCTCGATGACGAGAACACGAAGTCACTGAAGGGCATCGTGCCTGGCGACTCCGTGAAGTGCTCGTACACGAACAAGGTCGCGGGCTCCCACTTGAGCCTGGTCAAGCAGGTCGACAACAGGTACTCCGGTGATGGCACGGCCTCCGACTGGACGCTCAAAGCAGAAGGTACAGACAAGACCATCGAGGGCAAGACCGGCACCGCCGATGTCACGACGGTCAGCGTTCCGGCCGGCGGCTACACCCTGTCCGAATCCGGCGACAATGCCGGCTACCGGGCAAGCGCCTGGAGCTGCGTGGACGCCGATAAGAACACCGTGGACGTCACGGATGCGAAGGTCGACCTGAAGTCCGGCAAGGACGTCACCTGCACGATCACCAACTCGGACAAACCCGGCCAGGCCACCTGGTCCAAGGTCGACGATGGAGGCCACGGCCTGGCCGGCTCCGTCTGGACCCTGACTGGTCCCGGCGACTCCACCGCCACCGTCGAGGACTGTGTTGCGGACAATGCAGACGCGTGCACGGGTGCTGACAAGGACCCTGCCGCCGGCACCTTCAAGCTCGACGGTCTGCACTGGGGCGACTACACCCTCCGGGAGTCCAAGGCTCCCGTGGGTTACACGCTCGACGATAAGGAACACCAGTTCACCGTCAAGGGCGATGATCTGGCCCTGAACATCGGGACGATCGTCAACACACAGGCCGAAGCGCCTGCGCTGCCGCTGACCGGCGGCCGTGGCACGGACGCCTTCGTCCTGGCCGGCGGGGCGACCCTGCTGGTCGCCGGAGCAGCCGCCTCGGTCTACGGCATCCGCCGACGCCGCAGCGCCTGAGCCCTCCAACAGCAAACCCACCCACGATTCTCCCTACCCGGCCATCCGGCCACCCCTGAAAGGAAACACCCATGGGAAACTCGAAGTTCGGCTTGTGGCAGCGTCTGACTGTCATCGCGGCCGCTTCCGCTCTGAGCGTCGCCGGCCTGTCCGGTGCCGCCAACGCCGTTGAAGTCACCGGTGTCGGCAACATCGACTCCACGGCCAAGGGCTCCATCACCCTGCACAAGTACGACTCGGAAAACCCCGGCGGTAAAGGCGATGGTTCGAAGATCACCGACACCGACGCGCTGGGCAACCCCCTCGAAGGGATCGGCTTCACCCTCTACAAGGTCAACGACGTCGACCTGACGACGAACGCCGGCTGGACCGAGGCCTCGCAGGCCACGGCCGGTGACTACACCGGTACCGCACTGACCAAGGTGGGCGAGAAGACCACCAACGCAGCCGGGGAAATCGATTGGTCCAACCTGGACCTGGGCCTGTACAAGGTCGTCGAGTCCAACTCGGATGCCGTCACCGCCAAGGCCGCCGACTTCCTGGTGACCCTGCCTCTGCCCCAGGGCAAGGGCGGCTGGTTGTACGACGTCAACGTCTACCCCAAGAACACCGTCAAGGAGGGCACTCCGGTCAAGGAGGCCAACGATCCTTCGAACGTGGTCATCGGCTCCGACGTGACCTGGGACATCAAGGCACCGGTCAACGCCAAGGGCAAGAAGATCGCCAACTTCTCCATCGGCGATAATCTGGACCCCCGCCTGGGCTACAAGTCCACGACCGTCGACGGCTTCACCGAGGGCACCGACTACACGGTGAACGTCGATGGCCAGAAGGTCACCGTCGAGTTCACCGCCGCAGGCGTCGCCAAGCTCAAGCCTGCGCAGGTCGTGACCGCCCACATCACCACCACCGTCAAGGACCAGGGGGATGGCACGGTCGAGAACCAGGCCATCGTCTACACGAACGACCCCAAGCACGAGACCGGCACCAAGACCAATGAGCCCACCACCAACTGGGGTTCGCTGGACCTGGTGAAGTACGCCAAGGACGATGAGTCCAAGTTCCTGGCCGGTGCGGAATTCGATGTCAAGCACGGTGACAAGGTCGTCGGCCACCTGGTGACCGACGCCAACGGCAAGGCCGGCATCACCCTGTGGGTCGGCAACGACGATGACACGACCGAGGACTACACCCTGGTCGAGACCAAGGCCCCGGCCGGCTACGTGCTGGACTCCACGCCGATCAACGTGACCGTCAATGCCGGTGACACCGCCCATGCCGCCATCGCCAAGGTCGCCAACACGCAGTCCGGTCACCCGGAGCTGCCCCTGACCGGTGCCAACGGCAAGCTGCTGGCGACCATCGCCGGTATCGCCCTGCTGCTGATCGCCGCGGGTGCGGGCATCGTCGCCGCCAACCGTCGCAAGACGAACGCGTGAGCAATCGGGTAGCAGCACGACTATGAGCGATATGCTCACGCAGCGGCGCAGGCCGGCGAAAGCCGGACTGCGCCGCTGGCGTTTCCCGAAACTTCCGGCCTTCATCGCCGTTGTGGCCCTGGTGGGCCTGAGCGTGTGGACGTACCCGTCCGTCGCAGCGTGGTTCAACCAGCTGGACCAGTCGAAGATCGTCGAAGAGGCCGGCACCGTCCACGACGGCGCTGCCAAGTCCAATGCGGAACAGCTCAAGGCAGCCCGTGCCTATAATGAGCAGCTGGAATTCGGCGCCACCCTGGAGGCCGGCCACCGGATCCCCTCCGGGCGCACCCCGGCGGCGGGCGAGGATTCCAGGGCACCCGATGTTCCCACCTATGACGAGGCCCTCAACGACGGTCGCAGCCCGGTGATGTCGCGCCTGCGGATCCCCAAGATCGATCTGGATCTGCCGATCTACCACGGGACCTCGGACGAAACCCTGCTCAAGGGCCTGGGCCAGCTACAGGGCACCAGCCTGCCCGTGGGCGGTGCAGACACCCATGCAGTCATCACCGGTCACCGTGGCCTGGCGGAGGCAACGATGTTCACCCATCTGGACAGGCTCGGCAAGGGTGATCACTTCACTCTGACGACCTTCGGCGAAGTGTTGGCCTACCAGGTGATATCGACCAAGGTCGTCGACCCGGACCAGACCGAATCCCTGCGGCCCGAGGCGGGCAAGGATCTGGTCACGTTGGTCACCTGCACTCCGCTGGGCATCAACTCCCAGCGGATTCTGGTCACCGCTCAGCGGATCTTCCCGACCCCGCCGGCTGATCAGGAGGCCGGGACATCCGCCCCGAACGTGCCCGGCTTCCCCTGGTGGGCGCTGATCCTGGGCGGGGGCCTACTGGCGGCGATCGGCTATGTCTGGTGGGCGGGTCGGCCGGTGACTCCGCGAGGCAGCCGCCACTGAAGCCGGACTCTCCGATTCGCAGCCGGGACGAGACGCTGAGCAGTCG
>NZ_JANIJY010000043.1:0-6439 GCF_024580695.1 Brevibacterium sp. 91QC2O2
GGTCTGAAATCCGCCGCGGATTTCAGACCAAAACGACTGCGAATCGGTAGGTTCAGTGCGTCTGCAGGCGGCCGGCCGCCCGGAGCTCGAGGATGCGCTGTGGGATGTCGGTGCGCCGCGCGGCCCCCAGCTTGCCACGGGCCGAGAGCACGTGAGATTCCACGGTCCGCACCGAGAGGAACAATCTCTGGCTGATCTTGACATTGGTCAGGCCCTCGCCGACCAACCTGCAGATCTCCGCTTCCCGCCGTGTCAGGGACACCGGCGCGGCGGACTCGGACGATTCGATCCGCGGTGCCGGCCGTCCAGTCGCGATCGTCTTGAGCATGGCCCCGGCCTCAGCCGCACGTTTGGCGGACCGATTGGCGATGAACAGGGCCCGCGCGTGCTGCAGTGCGTGTTCGGCGGCTTCACGGTAGTTCGTGGCGGCCAGGCGTCGTCCGGCGTCGAACAGGGCGTCTGCGTCCCCGGCTGCCAGGGCCAACACATGATCGCGCAGGGCCAGAGGGCCGGGCAGCCCGATCCGCTGCAAGCTCTCGAGTTCCCTTGCCGCCTGCCCCGCCGCCACGGTTCCATCGAGCACCTGCGCGTGCAGGAACACGGCGTGCATCCAGTCGGGCCGGGGCTCGGACGGGTCGGCGCCGGGGCCCTGCAGCAGTGCCACCAGGAGTTCGAGGTGGGAGGACGGATGTCTGGCGGCGATGGTGCCGCGGGCGTGGAAAACGGACCCGATTCGCTGCCGGGACGAGACGCTGAGCAGTCGGCGGATCGTCGTGTGCATGCCCCAGCCCACCGCTAGCAGGGAGGGATTGAGTACATCGGCAAGGGCGTCCAGATCCCGTGCCGCGGTCTCCAACTCTCCTCGCAGCACCCGCCGCAGCCCCTGGCACCAAGCCGTGGCGCTGGATGCCACCGAGCTGACCTGTTCGGGGTTCGTCACCGCTTCGCTGAGGAGCCCGCGCAGAGTGGTCGTCGTCTGTTCGGGCTCGATGCCGGCCAGCATGAATTCCACCGAGGTGGCGACGACGAAGAACCAGATCATCGACAGTGACAACCCATCCGGGGTGTGATCGCGCACGGCCAGGAGTTCTGCGATGATCTCCGTGCCCCGCTCGGCGAAATCCCGCAGCTCCTCCGGTTGGCCGCGGCTGAGCCGGTCCTGGCACAGCAGAATCAGCGCGGACAGCCGAAGCACGCTGGGCAGATCACGGTTGTCGGCGACCAGCAGGGCGGCCTCCGGATCGAGGCGCGCGCTATTGGCGAACGAGTCGAGGAGCTTTCCGGCCCCTGGGTACTCCTGTTCCACCGGTCCTTGGAGGAAAGCGGTCCACCAGGCGGGAACACCGAGGTTCGGGCCCGTCCAGGCGATGATGGTGGCAATGGTGTAGAGCAGCTCGACATCGGGCGGGGTTCCGGAAGCGGCTTTCACTGTGGCCCGTTCCGCAGCCCGCTCGGCCATGGCCCGGGCGGGGCGGTACTCTCCGCGGATCAGCAGCGACGTCAGGTGCTGGAGCTCCACTGCGGGGAGCGCGGGCTGCTCGATGGACGCCGATTTCAGGAAGACCTCGGCCTCGACCGGATTGCCCAGCCGGTTGGCGATGCGCGCGGCCGCGATGAACAGGGGCGTGTGCTGCGCGCCGGCGGTGCCCGAATGCACGAGGCTCCTGGCCAGGCGCAGGGTCGCCGATTCCCCGATGGCGTATCCCGAATCCCACAGCCGCTGCAGACTGCCCTCGACGGAATCCCAGTCCTCGTCCGAGGGCGCCTCCGCCGTCTCCAAGAGGGCGTTGGCCGTCAGGGGAGAGACGACGACATAACTGTGCGCGCCCGGGATGCGGTGGGCCAGGCCCAGACTCGTCAGGGTCCCGACGGTGGGCGCTCCGAACAACTGTGTGGCGGTCTGGCGGGGCAGTGGGCTCAGCTCGGCGAGCATGACGGCGGCGCGCACCCTGGTCTGCGACAGACCGCGGGCCCGGTCGGCCAGGCGGCTCGGCGCCTGTGCGCCCAGATAGTGGGAGTCAACGCTGCCGCGGGGATAGTGCCGGGGTACGAGATACGGTTCGTAGAGTGCCCACGCCGCCAGATCGGCGGCGACCAGTGGACGTCCCTCCGAGAGGACGACGAGTGTCTGCAGTTGGAGGTCGTCGAGGGTCCCGGGTGGGCAGATGTCCATGATGATCTGGCGGACTTCGTGGTCGGTGAGTTCCGGTACGTCCAGGCGGATGAGTCGACCGGACAGCCAGGCATCGCGTAGCAGGGCGAGGGTGCCTGAGCGGTTCGCGGCGAGTCGCAGGGCGTCCATGTCGATGAAGCAGCACAACGCCACCCGGCCATCGGCCAGACTCGCATCGATGAGTGGCCCGGCCTCCTCCGGCAGCCGGTGCGCCGCCTCGACGATCCGGATGCAGTGCCCGCCGGCATCGGGGCGGAGGAATCCCTCAAGCTCCTCGGCGGTGGTTCCGGTGGTGGCCTGCAGCAGGAACCGGTCCGGTCCCACGGCCGGGGAGCCGTCGCCCTGAGCGGGATATGGGCCGGAGTCTCGCTGCGCGGTGGTGCGGTGCAGGACTCCGGCCAGTGCCCGGGCGGTGCGGGTGAGGCCGGAGCCGACCTCGCCGACGACCAGGCAGGAGTTGCCGGCGGCCAACTCGTCGGCCAGGTGGCGGATGAAGTCCTCGCGTGACCGGCCGGGCGAATGCGGGGTGCTGGCGCTGCCGCCTGTTTCGTGGCCCGACTCGGGAACTTCGAGGTTCCGCGCGAATCCGGAAGGACGCGGTGGTACATGGTCCAAAGGATGGTGCGACAAGATGGTGCCTTTCCAATCTCGGTTCTCCTGCTCTGTTTGGGAGCCGAATTGCCGTGAGCCGAAACCACATCCATCCTAGCTGTGAAAACCGTAATTTACGTGTGAGATCAGTAGCCTGGTGTTCCCAGACTACTGACCTATACGGCTTTGACTACTCTGATGCGGTGGGTCCCTCTCCAGATGGATTGTGTAATCCAGCAGGCAGTGCCTACGTAGATTCCGTTCATCGGGGTAGAGGACGCAAGGCGGGGAATCTCCCCCTGCACTGGAGGAGATTCCCCGCGTTGCTTCCACCGAGTCCGTGGACCGGCCCTGCCCTAGCTCACCAGATCGTCACGCGCTCCTCGGGCGCCAACCACATCGGATCGGCCTCGGTCACACCGAAAAAATCGGCGAAGGCGTCGATGTTCTTCACGATCTGATTGCAGCGGAACTCCTCGGGCGCATGCGGATCGATCGACAGCCGGCGCTCGCGTTCTGCCGGCCTGAACTTGGCCCGCCAGGCGTTCGCCCAGCTGCAGAAGAAGTCGTGTGCGTCCTGGGCCGTCACCTCGGTCCCGGATGCCGCGGCGGCCAGGTGCAGGGCCTTCCAGGCGATCGACAGCCCGCCCAGATCGCCAATGTTCTCGCCGATCGTCAGCCCGCCGTTGACGTGGAACTTCGGTTCATCGGCGAAGCCCTCGGGCACCAGCGCATCGTACTGGGCGATCAACCCGCTCGTGCGCTCCTCGAACCGGGCCCGGTCCTCGGCCGTCCACCAGTCGACCAGATTGCCGTGGCCGTCGTAGCGGGATCCCTGGTCGTCGAAGCCGTGGCCGATCTCGTGGCCGATTACCGCGCCGACCGCCCCGAAGTTCGCGGCGTCGGAGGCCTGTGGGTCGAAGAACGGCGCCTGCAGGATCGCCGCGGGGAACACGATCTCGTTGAGCACCGGGTGGTAGTAGGCGTTGACCGTCTGTGGGGTCATCAGCCATTCCTCGCGATCGATCTCCCCGCCGATCCGTCCGGTCAGCCTGTCGTACTCTGCGACCGAGGCCCGGCGCACATTGCCCACCAGGTCGTCGGCGACCACGGTGAAGTCGTAGCTGCGCCAGACGTCCGGGTAACCCACCTTGACGCCGAACAGTCCCAGTTTCTCCAGCGCGCGGACCTTGGTGTCAGGGCCCATCCAGTCCAGGTCCTTGATCGAGTGCTCATAGGCCTCGACCAGCTTGTCGACCAGCTCGGCGATCCGCGCCTTGGACTGGGGCGGGAAGTGCTGGGCCACGTACAGCTTGCCCACCGCCTGGCCCAGCAGCGATTCGACGATCGACACGCCTCGCTTCCAGCGCTCCCGCTGTTCGGGAGTGCCCGAAAGTGCGCGCCCGAAGAACTCGAAGTCGGCCCGGGAGATCTCATCGGTCAGCAGTGCGGCGTTCTCCTCCAACACGCTGAACAGCGCCCAGGCCCGGAGTACCTGCAGGTCGGTCTCCTGCCATACCGCACCCAGCCCGGTCAGGAAGTCCGGCTGGCCCACGATCATCCGCTCGACGGTCTCCAGACCTGCGCCGGTCAGCCATGCGGCGAAGTCGAAGCCCGCGGCCAGTTCGACGGCCTCTGCTGCGGTCTTCGGGTTGTAGCCGGCCTCCGCATCGCGCGTGCGCACGCGGTCCCAGTGGTGGGCGGCCACTGCGGTCTCGAATGCCAGCACCTGCTCGGCCAGCTCCGCATCGCTGTAGCCGGTGTGTACGCTCAGGCCCGCCAAAGCGCTCATCCGCGCGATGTGCTCCCGGTACTGCTCGCGGATCTCGGCGTAGTCCTCGCTGGAGTAGTAGACCTCGTCGGGCAGGTGGATCCCGCCCTGGTGGGTGTAGAGCGCGTAGTGGGCTGAGTCCTTGGCGTCGGCATCGACGTAGATCGCCACGGGGCCCGAGGTCCCCGTGCGCTCCAGCCTGCCCAGGACTTCCGCGAGGGCGGATTTGTCGGCTGCGGCCTTGATCGTGGCGAAGTCCTCGGCCAGCGGGCTCAGGCCGCGTTCGGCGATCGTGTCCGTGTCCATGAAGCTGGCGTAGAGGTCGGCGACCTGCTGCTCGGGGCTGCCCGGGGCGTGCGTGGGGGAGTCCGCTGAGTCGGCGGGGCCCGCGGGCTGGGAGTCCGTGGGCTGGGACAGGGCGGTGATGAGCTCGCGGACCGCGGCCTCGGCGCCGTCGAAGAGTTCGCGCATCGCGCCATCGCCGGAACGGTCCTGCGGGATCTCGTGATCGCGCAGCCAGGCGCCGTTGACGTGCTTGAACAGGTCGACGGTCGCGGGAGTGGCCGCATCGAGGTACGGAAGGTCGAGTGCGGGTGTCTGCGCAGATGTGTGCTCAGCTGAAGTCATACCTGCACGTTACCCGGAGTGGACACTCGATGGTCTCAGCCCGCACCGAGAGTCCGGTTCATGCGGTCTCTCCCGGTCTCCAACTGCATGAACCGGCCAGTGGATGCAGTGTGCGCGCACCGAGTGGGAATCATCCTTAGTAGAGCTCCTGCACCCGCTCCGCAATCGCCTGCTTCACCTCATTCAGCGCCCAGTCCAGGCCGCTGTGCTTGCTCACCCGGATGACCAGCCAGCCGGCCTTCTGCAGGGCCAGATAGCGGCGGATGTCGTACTCGAACTGCTCGTCGTCCCAGAAATGGTGCCCGCCCTCGTATTCGATCGCCACCTTGATCCCCGGATAGCTCATGTCCGGATGGATCACGCCCAGCCCGGGTACGTCGACCGCATGGCCGACCAGCGGTTCGGGCAGCCCAGCGGCGATGATGTCCAGGCGCAGCCGGGTCTCCCGCGGCGAACCGACGCCCTCGTGTGCGCGCTTCAAAGCCCGCAGCAGTCGGCGCCGCCCGCGGAACCCGGCGGCCTGCGCGACGAAGTCCGCGAGCTCTTCCTTCGAACAGGCCCTGGGTCCGTTCCATGGGCCCAGCAGTGCGTCGAGGACGTAGACCAGGGCCTCCTCGGCGAGGCGCCCGGCGAGTTCCAGGACCAGGTACGCGAGGCTCTGCACCGCGACGCCGGCCATGAGCTCCCCCTGCGCGCGGTGCCGCTGGCTGCGCAGGGCGACGACGCCGCGGCGCTTGATGATGCTCGCGCCGGCCGGCCGCGTGACTTCGAGGTCTACGGGCGGGCAGGGTAGGGGGAATCCCAGCAGATACGCGGCCGAGGTCCCGCCGGCTAGGGCGTCTGGGAACAGCAGTTGCAGGGCGGCAACGCGCTCGCGGATGCGCAACCAGCTGGAATCCCCGGGTCCGTAGGCGGGGCACAGCACTGACTCGCGGATGTCCTCGCGAGCCCAGATCCCGGGGATGACCAGCCGCAAGCCCCCGGTTCCGTCGCGGGGCTGCCGACCGGTCAGGGCGCGGACATCGGAGGCAAGCAGAAGCGTTGGCAAACTCATGTATTTGTAATCATTAAACATTTAGTGAGTGTAAATGATGTTGAATAGCTTTAATAGGCTAATTCACACTCGTCATGCCTACGCTTCATCGACTGGCCGGTTCATGCAGATTCTTGGAGATGTCATGTCTCAGGACATCGGGGCCACGTGATGTCTCAACCAGGTGTGTCCATTGATGTCTCATGACTTCGTGTCCATCTCGGGTCGATGCGTGTATTTCGGA
>NZ_JANIJY010000044.1:0-4863 GCF_024580695.1 Brevibacterium sp. 91QC2O2
GTCGGGACACTCGATGATTCCCTGGTGGGTGGACAGATCACGGCAAAGGCACACACTGTGGTGGCCAGTCAGTGCCTGGGTCACACCCTGGATGGAAACCATCCCTACAAGTATCAACGTCAGTGCCCCGTCGTAGGATCGTGTGCAGAGGGAAGGGAGGAACGCCATGCCGACTCCACACCCCCTGGCGCCCAGACAGTGGCTGTCCACGCAGAATCCGACACCGCCACCGCCCCTGGTGTCCGATCTCCACGATCCCACGGTGACCCCCACCTGCGTCATCATGGAGTCGGACCAGACCGCGGGACTGCTCCTCTACGTAGCCGGCACGGTCCTCGACGGCGGACTGCGCCTCGACCTCGAATTCGGCGGGTCCGGTCCCGTCGACGAACTCCCCACGATCTGGGACCACATCGCCCGGGCACATCCCGGGCGTTCCGTCATCATCGCCTGTTCGGGGTTCCACTCCACCGCGGTGCACGCCGCCTGCGCCGCCCTGGCCGTCGACTGCGGGCTGCCGGTGGATCGGATTGCCCAGGTGTCCGCCCGCGCCCGCTCCCACCTGTTCACCTACCGCCCGGCCCTGTGCCGGGCCGGGGCGACCCTCCTGAACGTGGCCGAGCTGGACCGGCGCATGGCGGAGCTGGCCACCCAGGACGCGGACCCCGGACAGCAGCCGCGCATCGTGCGCCCGCCCACTTCGTGGCAGCCGGCCCTGCACAGCAGGGACTACCGGTGCCGCGGCTCCTTCGACACCGTCTACACCGACGGCTCGCTCATCCACTTCACCGGCCAGGGGGCCGGTTGCGCGCTGGCCTCCGACGGCCGTTGGGTGGTCTCCCCCGTCGCCAACGCCCACAATCCGCTCCACGCCGAACTCGAAGCCGTCTACAACGCGCTGTGCCTGTCGCTGTACTCGGACGCGCCGCGAATCACCATCGTGACGGACTCCCAGCAGACGGTACAGCTGTTGCAGATGGAGCCCAGGATGGCACTGCGACTGCCCTGGCTGGACTCGTGGAACAACACCGTTCTGCGCCGCGCCCACCGGCTGCTCGCACACGGACCCGCACAGATCTCCCTGCGCTGGACCAGGGGCCATAACGGAGATCCGCTCAACGAGGCCTGCGACCGGGTCGCCCGCTTCGTCGCGCGGGCCCGCGGTTGGGACCTGTTGGGCGGGGTCACCGCCTCGCGGGTGGAGGAGATCATCGCCGACGAGGTGCGCTCGCGCGGCGGCGACTAGCGGCTCAGTCGAGCGTCTGCTCGCCCACCGGCAGTCCCAGGTAGTACATATGGGCGGCGGTCTCCGCGAGCGCGGCATACAGGTTGAAGTCGTGCAGGGCCGCGAAACCGCGGGACCAGTGCAGCCCCTGGGCCAGGGAGTACACGGAGTGGTCATCGGTTTCGGCCAGCCGCGCGCGGATCTCGTCGAGGCGCTGCGCGTGGTGCTCGGAGATCGCCTGCGCGCGCTCGTGCAGGCCGGCGAAGCGGAAGCCGTGGGCCGGCAGCACCTGCAGATCGGCGTCGAGTCCCTGCATCCGGTCCAGCGATTTCAGATAGTCGCCGAGGCTGTGGGTCAGCGAGCCGGAGTCCAGGCCGATGTTCGGGGTGATGGTGGGCAGCACGTGGTCCCCGGAGATGAATGCCGCATGGTCCTCGTCGATGAAGGCCGTGTGGCCGTAGGTGTGGCCGGGAGTCCACAGGCCACGCACCGTGCGCCCGGTCAGCGGCAGCACGTCCTGATCGTGCATGACGATGAGGTTCTGCGGCGGGGCGAAGGGCACGGCGGGGCGGTCGCCGAAGTGTTCGGCGGCCTCGGCCCCGGAATCCGGTGCCGCGGAAGCCGCGGCGGCGCTCTTGCCCAGTGCCTCGATGAGCGCGGTGGCAGAGCTCTGTCCGGCGGTCTTCCGGCCGGCACCCCGGCGGTCGACCTCGGTGCGACGTTCCTCCGGGACCCCGTACAGGGAGACGATGTCGACATCCGCTGCGGCGCCGTTGGAGGGGTTGACCTGGCCCAGGGCGAAGGTCTGCAACGCCTCCAGGTCGTGACGCTGCAGGGCCACCCACATATCGGGGTTGTGCTGCAGGAGCTGGGGCACCAGGCCCAGGTGGTCCCGGTGGTAGTGGGTGATGGCCACGCCGTTGACCTGATCGGGGCGGAAGCCGATCTGCGCCAGGCCCTCGGTCAGCCGCTGCATCTGTTCGAGCCCGTCCCAGCCGGGGTCGATGAGGCTGACGCCGGTGTCCTCGAGCAGCGCATAGCAGTAGGTGTAGACCAGCGGGTTGTTGGGAATCGGCACTGGGATCGCCCATGTGGCCGGTCCGACCTGTTCAACCGCGGGGGCGATGCGATCCTTCCATCCCTGTTCCTGCGACCTGCTCAGCGCCTCGATGGCCATGCGCCTCAACTCCCTTGTTGACTTCGCCGTGTGCAACGTCGAACTGCCTGCAACGTTGACTTAACGTTCGTTCATTTACATCCACGGCCCACTATAGCGCCGTCACCCGGGAGACGATCCACCGGAGGACTGTATAACCTCGATATTTAGAATGGGTGCATGGAACGCTTCCCGCGCAGACTCCTGGTGCCCATGATCGCCGGCACGATCCTCAACCCGATCAACACCTCGATCGTGGCCGTCGCGCTGGTCCCCATCGGCATCGCGTTCGGCGCTCCACCCGCACAGACCGCCTGGCTGGTCTCCGGGCTCTACATCGCCACCTCGATCGGCCAACCGCTGACCGGCCGCCTGGTCGACGTGTACGGCCCCAAGCGGATGTTCCTGCTCGGCGCCGCCCTGGTGACCGTTGCCGGCATCCTGGCCACCGCCGCACCCACCCTGTGGGTCCTGATCGCAGCCAGGGCGCTGTTGGGACTGGGCACCTGCGCCGCCTATCCCGCGTCCATGACACTCATCCGCAGGGTCTGCGACGCCCGGGGACTCGCCAGTCCCGCCGGGGTGCTCACCGCACTCACGATGACGGTCCAGACCGTCGCGGTCGTCGGGCCCACCCTGGGTGGCCTGCTCATCGACATCGGCGGGTGGCGCGCCACCATGGCCGTCAACATCCCGCTCGGGCTGATCGCCCTGGTGCTGGGCAGCCGACTGCTGCCCGACCTCGGCCACAGGGCCGAGGCGGCCGCCGGATCGGATGGCAGCGGCGGGCGGGGCGCGGCCTCGGGGGCCTCCTCTGGTTCGGCGCACCCCGCGTCCGCGGTCCGGGTCCCACTCGACTGGCCGGGGGTCCTCTGCTTCGCCGTCGGCCTGACCGGCCTGCTGCTGTTCCTGATGGAGCCCGACCTGGGCCACCTGTGGGCACTGGTGCCCGGAGTGCTGGCCCTGGCCGGATTCGCCTGGCGCGAGCTGCGAACTGCCGAACCCTTCATCGACCTGCGCGTACTGGGCGCGAATCCGGCCCTGCTGACCACGTACGTGCGCGGTACGACCGTCATGGTCATCCAGTACGGCTTCATCTACGGCTTCACCCAGTGGCTGCAGCAGGGCGCGGGGCTGAGCCCGTCCCTGGTCGGCCTCGTCCTGTTGCCGACCTTCGGCGTGGCCCTGTTGGTCTCCGCCGTCTTCGGGCGCCGCCCGCGCATCCGGGCGAACCTCTTGGTCGGCGGAGTCCTGCAACTCGTCGTCGCAGTGTCCCTCCTGTTGCTGTACCCGGCCACGCCGGTCTGGGTGTACTTCCTGATCACGGCGGTGCTGGGCATCCCCCAGGGACTGCTCAGCCTGTCGAACCAGAATGCGATGTACCACCAGGCCGATCCCGCGACGATCGGAGCGGCGTCCGGACTGTTGCGGACCTTCCAGTACCTGGGTGCCGTCACCGCCTCGGCGGTCTCGGGTCTGGTGTTCGGCGCACGCGCCGACACCCCCGGAATGCATTCCCTGGCCTGGGTGATGGTGATCGTCGCGGTGCTCACCATCGTCCTGACTGCGGGCGACCGCAGCCTGGCGCGGCTGCCGCGGTCGGACGGGAAATCGAAATAGGACCCCCGGTGCCAGGACCGGGCGCCGGGGCCTGGCCGGGCGCCGGTCATCCGGCCACCCGAACCAGCACCCAACCGAACACGAACGATAGAGGAGTCATCATGACACTTTCGACCATCGACCCGAAGACGGCCCTGCTCATCGTCGATCTGCAGAAGGGAATCGCGGGCACGGACCACCCGGTCATCGACGCGGTGGTGGACCGCTCCGCCCGCCTGGCCGGGGCCTTCCGGGCGGCCGGGCAGACCGTGGTGCTCATCAACGTCGCCGGAGCCCCCGGTGGGCGGACCGAGTCGAACAGGGGAGCCGCCCCCGTCCAGCGGCCCGCCGGCTGGACGGAACTGCGCCCGGAGCTGGAGCGCGACGCCGACGACGTCCTCATCACCAAGCACAGCTGGGGCGCCTTCCACGGCACCGACTTGGACGCGCAGCTGCGCGAGCGCGGGGTCACGCAGGTTTTCGTCACGGGGATCGCGACCTCGAAGGGCGTCGAGTCCACCGCGCGCGGCGCCCATGAGCACGGCTATCACGTGGTACTGGTGACCGATGCGATGTTCGACCGGGATTCCCGCGCGCACGAGTCCGCGATCGAGTTGATCTTCCCGCAGCTGGGCGAAGTCACGACCACGGCCGAGGTGCTGGACCGGCTGGGCTGATCCGGTCCGTCGGGTGCCGTGTCCCGGCCTCGGCATCACATGCGCAAACCTGCAGTACATGCGCGTATATGCGTATGTACGCTCTGTGTCAAGCTGTGTGGAGTCACTCGGGCTAGTTTCTGACTGCTTCGTGCTCCGGCAGGTTGATACCCACGACGTGGGGCGGCTTCGGAGTCACCGGACGTGACTTGAAGCGTCCCCGGTGT
>NZ_JANIJY010000045.1:0-3718 GCF_024580695.1 Brevibacterium sp. 91QC2O2
TGTGGTTTTGCGGTGGTGAGAGCGTTGGGGAAACGCCCGGTCCCTTTCCGAACCCGGAAGCTAAGCCCGATTGCGCTGATGGTACTGCATGCGGGAGTGTGTGGGAGAGTAGGTCACCGCCGCAATTTTTTTATATATGAGGGAGCCTGTGTGCTTGAGCCGCCCTGGTGGGGTGGGGCTCGCACACGGGCTCTCTTCTTTTTGTGCATTCACGGGCGGGTGTGTGGACCCGTTTGGCCGGCTGTGTGCCCGCCCGGTTCGGTGTCTAGGTCACTTCTGTGGGGGTGCCTGGTTGGGCGTGCTTGGTCGGGAGTGGCTCCACACAGGCACCGGTGGCAGCAAAACCCACGAGTTTTGCTGCCACCGGCGCGTGTGTGGAGCCACCACCAGCAGGGGCGGAGGCGCTCAGGCGTCGGAGGCCGTGAACCGTGTGTTGCGGTGCTGGGGGTTCTGCAGCTCGTCCAGGATCGCGATCGCCATGGTGCCGTTGGTCGTATGGGACTTCCCATCGGCGGCGAACATCAGTTCATCACCACCGAGCTTGGGCGTTGTGGCCTCGCCGGGGATGAAGGCATCCTGCGGGCTGGCACCCACCCAATCGACGCCCTCGACCGTGCGCAGGTAGTCCAGCTCCAACTTCTGCTGGCTGGGAATGTTGATCCAGGCCTCGGAGCCGGGAACCTTGGCGATGTCCTCGACGTGGAAGTGCTTGTCCTCGCCGGCCAGCAGGGACCCCGCGCCCAGGATGAACACCAGACGCGGCTTCGTGGCACCCGCGATCGACACCAGGTGCTTGGCCAGTTCGATGTGCTGTTCGGCCAGGTCGGGCGCAGTGGCGAAGGCATCGACGATGGCGTCGAAGCCCTCCACGTCCGCAGACGTCAGCGCGAAGGCGTCGACAACCTGCACCTGTTCGCCCGAGGCGCCCAACACATCCTGCGCCTTCTGCGCATCGCGCACTAGAGCGACGACGTCCTCGCCGCGCTTGACTGCCTCCTTGTAAATGGCTGACCCGGCCATGCCGGTCGCGCCGATAACACCGATCCGCATATCGTCCTCCTCGGTTCTGCGGCCCGAACCCGGAGGCCGGACCTCTCCAGAGAGAGGAACGTGTGAGCATCGGGGGCTATTCCGCACCCTCGGAAATCTTCAGTGAAAACCACCGCGCCTCGGCCGGATGGTCGACGCCCGACGGCCGAGGGTCGGTAGGCTGTGCTCTATGGACAAACTCTTTGCGCCCCGGCCAGACGCTGCCACTTCGAATCGCACCCTGGTGGTCGAGAACGTCCGCCCGTGGGGCGGTGCCCCGACTGACCTGTACATCGTCGACGGCGTCTTCAGCGCCACTCGTCCGGCCGGCACCGACCACGCGGCACAAGGGACCCCTGGCACTGGCGACGCCGCACGGGCGTCGCAGGCCGGCCCCGGTGCCGCGGTCTCGGCTGCCACCGTTGTCGACGGCCGTGGGCTGTTGGCCCTGCCCGGCTTCATCAACGCCCATGCGCACGTCGACAAGAGCTGGTGGGGACAGCCGTGGGAGCCCTACGGTGGCGAGGCCACGACGCAGGGACGCATCGCCCACGAACGCTCGGAGCGCGCGCGCCTCGGCATCCCGGGCATCGAACCCACCGAGGCGGTGCTGTGCGAATTCCTGCGCCACGGCACCACGGCGACCCGTACCCATGTCGACGTCGACCTGGGTGTGGGACTCGACGGGATCGCCGCCGTGCGGCAGGCAGCTGCGAATCTGTCCGGCGCGGTCGACGTGCAGATCATCGCCTTCCCCCAGGACGGCGTGATGCGCCGGCCCGGAGTGCTGGACCTGTTGGATCGCGCGGGCGCCGAGGGTGCGGACTACATCGGCGGGTTGGACCCCTGCGCGATCGACCGCGACCCGGTGGGGCAATTGGATGGGATCTTCGCGATCGCGGACCGGCACGGTTGCGGCTTGGACATCCACCTGCACTCCCCTGCGGAGCTGGGTGCCTTCGAGTACGAGCTCATCATCGAACGGACCAGAGCGCTGGGCCTGCAGGGGCGGGTCAACGTCTCCCACGGTTTCGGGCTCGGCGACCTGCCCGCGGCCCGGCAGCAGTCGCTGGTCGAGCAGTTCGGGGAACTCGGCATCAGCTGGTCGACGGTGGCGCCGGTGAAGGCCGCACCTCTGCCCTGGCGGGACATGGCCGCCCACGAGGTTCCGATCGGCCTGGGCACCGACGGCATCCGCGATCTGTGGTCGCCGTACGGCGACGGGGACGTCCTGCGCGTGGCGTGGGAGTTCGCCCGGATCCACGGGGTGCGCTATGACGAGGACTTCACCGAGGTCGCGCGCCTGGCCGGCTCCGGTGCGGCGCGCTTCGTGGGGCGCGAGGTCCACGACCTGGTGCCCGGCGCTGTGGGGGACCTGGTGCTCATCGACGCAGAGAACGTGCCCGATGCCCTGGTCAGGGTGCCGCGGCGCGAGCTCGTGGTCGCCGGCGGCCGAATCGTCGCCGAGGCGGGCGAACCGCTGATCTGAACCGCCGCCTCGGCCCCGCATACCTGAACCCGCCGGTGGTACCACTTGCGCTCGGTGGCAGCAGATGCGCGCGCATCTCGTGCCACCAAACGCAAGTGGTACCACCGAAAAGGCGCGGGCACCCGACCCGAGGGGCACCCGACTCGCGAGTACCACCGAGCCGGGAGCGGGCACCTGGCCTGCGGGGCACCGGACTGGCGGGTAGTGCAGTGGGGGAGGGTCAGTGCCGCGGACTGCGTTTGGGTTTGCGGCGCAGAATGCGCTGGCCGATGAACCAGACGAGGAAGGCCAGCACCGCGAAGATCACGATCTTCTGGAAGACGTCGGCGTACTCCTCGACCACGTGCCAGTTCTCGCCCAGGTAGAAGCCGGCGCATACGAAGATCGTGTTCCAGATGGCCGAACCGAGGGTGGTCAGCAGGGTGAAGCGCAGCAGGGACATGCGGGTGACGCCGGCGGGAATCGAGATGAAGCTGCGGAAGATGGGGACCATTCTGCCGAAGAACACAGCCTTGGGCCCGTGCCGGTCGAACCAGGCCTCGGTCTTCTCCACGTCCTCGACCTTCACCAGCGGGATCGCGCCGAACAGCTTGCGGGTCCTCTCGCGCCCCAGCCAGGCTCCCAGGCCGTAGAGCATGAGCGCCCCGACCACAGAACCCAGGGTGGTCCAGAACAGGACCCCCGGCAGGGTGAAGGAGCCCCGGCTGGCGGTGAAGCCGGCCAATGGCAGGATCACCTCGCTGGGCAGCGGCGGGAACAGGTTCTCCAGGGCGATGGCCAGTCCCGCTCCCGGGCCACCGAGTCTTTCCATGAGCGTCACTGCCCAGTGGGCGACGGCGTTCATCTCCATGCCTACGAGCCTACCGGGCCCGCGGCAGGCCCCCGGCCGATTCACCGACTGTCGGTATGTGAGGGTCTGGAGAATACACGGTGAGCTTCCGGGACTGAACCGGCCTGTTCGCTCCCCGGACATCAACTCCCGGCCCACCCACCGCCGGCCCACCCACTGTTGAACCGGTGTTGGCCCTGTGTTGGCCCCGTGTTGGCCATGGCGTCGCCCGGTACCCGGCCGGGTGATGCTCCTATAGGTTGTCAAGCCCGGTCGTGATCATGGTGGTGGTGATCGACCATGGCGAGGTGGCCTACGCGGCGAGCAGGTATTCACGGTAGGCGATGACGAAGTCATCGTCTCGGCGTTTA
>NZ_JANIJY010000046.1:0-3576 GCF_024580695.1 Brevibacterium sp. 91QC2O2
TCAGGAGGTCCTGCAGATGCAGGACCTCCTGAATGATCGTCCGCGGCGGACGCTTGAGTTCCGTACGCCTCGTGAGAGACTGGATGAACTTATCAGTGGTGTTGCACTAGCACCCTGAAACCGCCGGGGTGGAACCAGACCAAAGTGACTGCCCATTGAAGGAGGACCTGCCCAGAGCGGGAGGCCAGCCCATTGCGCGACGTTCAGTCCTGCACGGTGCGCTCCGCGGCCTCGACCACGTTCGTCATCAGCAGGGCGACCGTCATCGGACCCACGCCGCCGGGGTTAGGCGACAGGTAGCCCGCGACATCCGCCACGGCCGGCTCGACATCGCCGTAGACCTTGGCCTTGCCGGTCTCCGGATCCGTTTCACGTGTGACGCCCACGTCCAGCACCGCAGCACCCGGCTTGACGTCGGCGGCCTTGACCAGGTGCTTCACCCCGGCCGAGGCCACGATCACGTCGGCCTGCTTGAGGTACTTCGGCAGGTCCACCGTGCCCGTGTGCGTCAGCGTGACGGTCGCGTTGATCTCCCTGCGGGTCAGCAGCAGGCCGATCGACCGGCCGATCGTCACGCCGCGGCCCACGACCACCACGTGCTTGCCCTTGAGGTCATAGTCGTTGCGCAACAGCAGCTCGATCACCCCGCGCGGCGTGCACGGCAGCGGGGAGGTGATCGGCGCATTGACGTTGAGCACCAGCTTGCCCAGGTTCGTCGGGTGCAGCCCGTCGGCGTCCTTGGCCGGATCGATCCGTTCCAGGATCGCGTCCGTGTCCAGGTGCTTGGGCAGGGGCAGCTGCACGATGAACCCGTGGCAGGTGGGGTCGGCGTTGAGCTCGTCGATCAGCGCCTCGACCTGTTCCTGCGTGGCATCGGCCGGCAGTTCGCGCTGGATCGAGTTCATCCCGATCGCCACGGACTGCTTGTGCTTCATCCCCACGTACAGCTGCGACGCCGGGTCCGCGCCCACCAGCACGGTCGCGATCCCCGGGGTCACGCCCTTCGCCTTGAGTGCTGCGATGCGTTCGGCCAGCTCCGCCTTGATCGCCTTGGACGCCTCGCGCCCGTCCAGTCTCACAGCCGTCATCAGTACTGCTTCAGCCCCTCGTACAGCGGGAAGTCGGCAGCGATCTTATCGACCCGCTTGCGCAGCGCCACCGGGTCGGCACCCGGCTTGAGCGCCTGCGCGATGATGTCGGCGACCTCGGCGAATTCGTTGTCGCCCAGCCCGCGCGTGGCCAGCGCCGGCGTGCCGATCCGCAGGCCCGAGGTGACCCGCGGCGGGCGCGGATCGAAGGGCACCGCATTGCGATTGACGGTGATGCCGACCTCGTGCAGCAGATCTTCGGCCTGCTGGCCGTCCAGATCCGAGTTGCGCAGGTCGACCAGCACCAGGTGGGTGTCGGTGCCCTCGGTCAGGACGGACACGCCGTTGGCGGTCACGTCCGGTTCCAGCAGGCGCTCGGCGATGATCTTCGCACCGCGCAGCGTGCGCTCCTGACGCTCCTTGAACGCCTCCGAGGCCGCGATCTTGAAGGCGATCGCCTTCGCCGCGACCACGTGCATGAGCGGGCCGCCCTGCTGGCCGGGGAACACAGCGGAGTTCAGCTTCTTCGCATTGTCCGGGTTCTTCGACAGGATGAAGCCCGAACGCGGGCCGCCGATCGTCTTGTGCACGGTAGAGGACACGACATCGGCGTACTCGACGGGGTTCGGGTGCAGCCCGGCGGCCACCAGGCCGGCGAAGTGCGCCATATCGACCCACAGGGTCGCGCCGATTTCGTCGGCGATGTCGCGGAAGGCCTGGAAGTCCAGCTGGCGGGGGTAGGCCGACCAGCCCGCGACGATCACCTTGGGACGGTGCTCCAGAGCGGTTTCGCGCACCTTGTCCATATCGATCCGGTGCGTGGTCGCGTCCACCTTGTAGGAGGACACATCGTAGAGCCGGCCGGAGAAGTTGATCTTCATGCCGTGGGTCAGGTGGCCGCCGTGGGACAGGTCCAGACCCAACAGCCCGTCGCCGGCCTTGGCGAAGGCGTGCATGACGGCCGCGTTGGCCTGCGCGCCGGAGTGCGGCTGAACATTGGCGTACTCCGCGCCGAACAGGCTCTTGGCCCGGTCGATCGCCAGTTCCTCGGCCACGTCGACGAACTCGCAGCCACCGTAGTAGCGCTTGCCCGGGTAGCCCTCCGCGTACTTATTGGTCAGCACCGAGCCCTGCGCCTGGAGCACCGCGCGGGGCACGAAATTCTCCGAGGCGATCATTTCCAGGGTGGTCTGCTGCCGGTTGAGTTCTTTGTCCAGCACCGCGGCGATCTCGGGATCGACCACGTCCAGCGGCGCATTGAACAGGTTATTGGAATCGGTCATGAAGTTTTCCTCTTGTGTGGGGCTCACGACACCGCTGTTGAGGGCGGCAGCCGCTCACGGTATTGGCTACACGGGCGACTCCCCCAGGTTATCAGCGCACAGGATGTGGGGCCTGCGGTGGCCGTCATCCGGGCACTGCGACCGGCCGAAGTGTGGCGGTAAAATCGGACCATGTCTGAAACCCTCGAACCCACCGTTTCCCCCACGAACTGGACGCTGAGCATTTCGTGCCCTGACCGCGCCGGCATCGTGCACGCGGTCTCCGGCGCCCTGCTGCGCCTGGACGCCAACATCACCGAATCGCGCCAGTACGGCTCGCCCGACTCCCAACAGTTCTTCCTGCGCATCGAGTTCGAGGCCGATGCCACCGCCGATGACATCCACGCCGCCCTGGCCGCTGACGCCAAGCGCCTGCAGCTCGACGTCAAGCTGGCACCCACCGGCCGCAAGATGCGCACGCTCATCATGGCCTCGAAGACGGGGCACTGCCTCAACCAGCTGTTGTTCGAACACGCTAACGGCGGCCTGCCGATCGAACCGGTCGCGGTGCTGAGCAACCACCCGGACCTGGCGCCGATGGCCGAGTTCTACGGGGTGCCCTTCCACCACGTGCCGGCGACCCCGGAGACCAAGGAGGCCGCCGAGGCCGCACTGCTGCAGCTGGTCGACGACCTGGACGTGGAGCTGGTGGTACTGGCCCGCTACATGCAGGTGCTCTCCCCCGCGCTGTGCCAGAAAATGAGCGGACGGATCATCAACATCCACCACTCGTTCCTGCCCGGCTTCAAAGGTGCCAAGCCGTACCAGCGCGCGCACGCCCGCGGGGTCAAGCTGATCGGCGCGACGGCCCACTACGTCACGGCGGACCTGGACGAGGGCCCGATCATCGAACAGGACGTCACCCGGGTGACCCACGCGCAGACCAATGCGGATTTCGTCCGGGCGGGCTCGGAAATCGAGGCCTCGGTCCTGGCCCGCGCAGTCAACTGGCATGCGCAGGGCCGCGTGATCCGCGACGGCCAGCGCACGGTCGTCTTCGCCTAAGGGTCCTGGCAAGTTTGGGCGGTCTGTTTCAGATCCCTGCTTGGCAGACTGGTTGTGAACCGTCTTGATGAAGGAGTCCCCCAGGTGAGTGTTGTGAGTATCCCGCCGCAGGAGTTCACAGTTGAGCAGAAGCGTGAACTGGTGTTGGAGTATGCCGAGAC
>NZ_JANIJY010000047.1:0-2899 GCF_024580695.1 Brevibacterium sp. 91QC2O2
GTGGTTTTGCGGTGGTGAGAGCGTTGGGGAAACGCCCGGTCCCTTTCCGAACCCGGAAGCTAAGCCCGATTGCGCTGATGGTACTGCATGCGGGAGTGTGTGGGAGAGTAGGTCACCGCCGCAATTATATTTGGTTGAGGGTCTTCGTATGGCCGGCTGGAGCTTAGCTCGCGGACCGTACGAGGGCCCTCTTCCATTCATTCACCGAGTTCCTCGGAACGGTTGACGCATTAGGGGAGCATGAAGTATTCGCCCCCGGCATAGAGCAGGGGCAGGCCAGCTCCGTCGGCCTGAGCGCAGTGTGCGACGTGGCCGACCACCAGTGTGTGTGTTTCAATCTCGAGGCGCTGAACGATCTCCATCTCGAAGACCGCCACGGCGTCGGGTATGTGGGCCGGATACCCGGTGGTGCCGTCGGCCAGCTCGACGCCGTTGAGCAGGCCATAGGTCGGCTGGCCCGGAGTCCCCAGCCACTGGGCCGTGCCCTTGTGCTGCGGTGCCAGCACGCTCAGGGTCATCCGCCGTGTGGTGTCCAGCGCATCGCCCATCCGCGAGCCCGCATAGACACTCACCGCCATGGTCGGCGGGTCGTAACTGACGTCGAGGTACGAATCGACTGTGATGGCCTGGATTGCGCCCTTGCATTCGACGCTGAGCACCGCGACGCTTTTGACTATTCTGCCTGCGACGCTCCGGTACCGTTCGGCGGTGGCATCCGCCATATCACTGCTGTTTTCCATGACGCTTCCATCCTAGAGGTCCTAGAATGGATGTCATGTCTGAACCGACCGAAACGATGCCGCGCACCGGCGGCGCTACGACGCTGGAGCGCGAAGAACTCACAGTCCCCGCCGAACCCGGCGATCATGAGCGCTTCTCCCACTACGCTCCGAAGGCCAAGATCATGGAGGCCATGGTCATGGGAACACCCGTCGTCGCCCTGTGCGGCAAGGTGTGGGTTCCCAGCCGTGATCCGGAGAAGTACCCGGTTTGCCCCACGTGCAAAGAGATCTTCGAGAAGATGCCAGAGGGCCCCAAGGATCCCAAAGGACCGAAGGAGTAAATGACGACCGCACACCGCGTACCGGGTACCAGTGCGGCCGAAAACCTGTCACCGGCGTTCCCCGAACGCGCTGCGTGGGGAACGGCCGGCAAGCTGCGCGCTTGGCAGGCCGAGGCTCTGGAAAAGTACTTCGAGACCGAGCCCAAGGACTTCCTCGCAGTGGCGACCCCCGGTGCCGGCAAGACGACTTTCGCCCTGCGTCTGGCTGCCGAGCTCCTGGCCCGTCGGGTCGTCGACCGGGTTACCGTTGTCGCTCCCACCGAACACCTCAAGGTGCAGTGGGCCGATTCGGCTGCTCGTGTCGGCATCAAACTCGACCCCAATTTCAAGAACAGCCAGGGGCGGACCGGTCGAGGGTTCCACGGGGTTGCAGTGACCTATGCCCAGGTGGCGGCGAAACCGGCCCTGCACCACAATAGGACGGCTGCCGGCCGGACCCTCGTGATCCTCGACGAGATCCATCACGCCGGGGACGCCCTGTCCTGGGGCGATGCAGTACGCGACGCCTTCGAACCGGCCAAGCGCCGTCTGGCACTGACCGGTACGCCCTTCCGGTCCGACACCTCGCCCATCCCCTTCGTCACCTACGAGGCCGATGAAGAGGGGATCAGGACCTCGCAGGCGGACTATTCCTATGGCTATTCCCGTGCCCTGCACGACGGGGTGGTGCGTCCGGTCATCTTCATGACCTACTCGGGTGAGATGCGCTGGCGGACCAAGGCCGGCGATGAGATGTCGGCGGTCCTGGGCGCCGAAGCGACCAAGGACATCCACGCACAGGCCTGGCGGACGGCCCTCGACCCGCGTGGTGAGTGGATCCCGGCGGTGCTCCGCGCCGCCGACATCCGTTTGACCGAGGTCAGACGCGCGGTGCCAGACGCCGGGGGACTGGTGATCGCCACCGATCAGCAGGTGGCCCGTGCCTATGCCAAACAGCTCAAGGAGATCACCGGCGAATCGGTGACCGTCGTGCTCTCGGACGAAGCCGGCGGCTCGGACAAGATCGAAGAGTTCCGCACGTCCACGCGCCGGTGGATGGTTGCGGTGCGCATGGTCTCCGAAGGGGTCGACGTGCCGCGCCTGGCCGTGGGCGTCTACGCGACCTCCTCATCGACGCCGTTGTTCTTCGCCCAGGCGATCGGCCGCTTCGTGCGCGCCAGGAAACGCGGGGAGACAGCATCGGTGTTCCTGCCCAGCGTGCCAGTCCTGTTGGCCCTGGCGAACTCGCTGGAGCTCGAACGCGATCACGCCCTGGACCGGCCGAAGAGCGCCGAGGATCCGGACGAGGTGGTGCTCGACGATGCTGCACTGGAACGTGCCGAACAGGGCGAGAGCGCGTCCTCGAGCCTGCTCGACGGCAATTTCGAGGCTCTCGACGCACAGGCCTCGTTCGACCGAGTGCTGTTCGACGGCGGTGAGTTCGGCACCGGCGGGGCGGTGGGCTCGGAGGAAGAGCTCGACTTCATCGGGCTGCCGGGCCTATTGGAACCCGACCAGGTCGCGATGCTGCTGCGCACCAGACAGGCCGAGCAGGTCAAACGGCAGGGGACGACCAAGACCTCGGTCCCGGAAACCCAACCGCATACCGAAGAGCTCGAACACCGCGCGCTGAAGGAGGACCGCACCAAGCTGCAGTCGATGGTGGGGGCCTGGGCACGCCGCACGGGCAAACCGCATGGCACGATCCACGTGGAACTGCGCAACGCCTGCGGGGGAGCCGGCCCTGCCCACGGTCTACTACCAGGCCTGACCCCCTCCGGGCCCTCGCCCTACCAGTGGCTCTCGCCAGACAGGTGCCCCTCGGGCCAAGTGCCCGCGCCTTACCAGTGGCTCCAC
>NZ_JANIJY010000048.1:0-1685 GCF_024580695.1 Brevibacterium sp. 91QC2O2
CCTGGGTTTTTCATGGTGTGGGGTGTCCGGGGTGTGGATGAATAGGTGAAGGTGACCTCTGACCTGGGAAAATAGGACTTGTCTAGAGTTCAATTCCCGCAGAAGAAAGATCACCTTCGAAGTGAAGTCTACCGGCCTGTACCCGCACCCGCACATCGACACTTCCCCCATCCCGGCCATCACCCAAGCCGGTGGCACGGTCCTGACCGACACGATCGATCAGACCGGCCTGGGACGCTACCTCTCAGACGCTCTGGCGTCGTGGCGCAAGCCATTTGCGATCCATGATCCTGGCAAGATCCTGTTGGACCTGGCACTGTCGTTGGCATTGGGCGGCGACTGCCTCTCCGACGCTGGAATCGTGCGCAGCGAACCCGGCATCTACGGGTCAGTCGCGTCGACTCCGACCGTCTCCCGACTCATCGGCTGGCTGGCTGAGGACACCGGGGCAGCGGTCACCGCGATCCGCCGTGCCCGCCAGAAGGCCCGCGCCCACGCCTGGCACAGCGCCGGCACGCATGCTCCTGACCACGATGCCAGCGCTGACCAGCCGTTGGTCATCGACTTAGACGCCTCGATCGTGATCGCGCACAGTGAGAAGGAACAGGCCGCCGGGACGTTCAAGCGCACCTTCGGTCACCACCCCTTGCTGGCGTTCGCCGACCACGGTCCAGCCGGTACCGGCGAGTTGTTGGCCGCGGCCCTGCGCAAGGGCAACGCCGGATCGAATACCGTGGCCGACCATATCTCGATCACCCGTGACGCCCTGGCCCAACTCCCCGGCGGGCGTGGGCGGCCGGGAAAGAAGGTCCTCATCCGCGCCGACACCGCAGGTGGCACGCACGGGTTCCTGGACTGGCTCACCGGACGCAGGCTCTCGTACTCCGTCGGATGGAGCCTGCCGACCGACTTCGGCGAGCTCTACCATCAGATACCGGAAGCGGAGTGGCAGGACGCGTACACGTCGGCCGGTGGTATCCGCGACGGTGCCGGAGTCGTCGAGCTCACCGGGCTGCTCGACCTGACCGGGTGGCCTGCCGGGATGCGCGTCATCGCCCGACGTGAGCGCCCGCATCCGGGAGCGCAGTTGCGGTTCGATGACGTGGACGGGTATCGGATCACTGCGTTCGCGACCAACAGCAGGCGCGGGCAGCTCGCCGATCTGGAAGTCCGGCACCGGCGCCGCGGGCGGTGTGAGGATCGGATCCGCAATGCCAAGGACACCGGCCTGCGCAACCTGCCGCTGCATGGGTTCGACCAGAACCAGATCTGGTTGGAAATCGTCGGCTTGGCCAGTGAGATCACCGCGTGGGCGGGCATGCTCGGACTTGCCGACACTCAAGCACGCCGGTGGGAGCCGAAAACCCTGCGCTACCGCGTCTACACAATCGCAGCGACCATCGCCAAGACAGCACGCCGCACCACTGTCCACTACAGTCACAGGCATCCCTGGGCGCTGCTCATCGTCACCGCGACCGAACGGATCCGCGCACTGCCCCGAGCACCCGATTGATGTCGATACTCACGACAACAGCGACAATGAAAGGCACTCCGGCCCATGGAACGGCCCGACCACCGCGGCGACACGCGCAGGCACATCACACCCGAACAGTACAATCACCTACAACATGAGACAACGACGCCGCGATCAAGCACAAACCCCAACCCGTGAAAAATCGAGGCTA
>NZ_JANIJY010000049.1:0-1567 GCF_024580695.1 Brevibacterium sp. 91QC2O2
CCCTGCTTGGCAGACTGGTTGTGAACCGTCTTGATGAAGGAGTCCCCCAGGTGAGTGTTGTGAGTATCCCGCCGCAGGAGTTCACAGTTGAGCAGAAGCGTGAACTGGTGTTGGAGTATGCCGAGACCCGTTACGGTGACAAGCAGGCATTGTTAGAAGAACGTGGTGTCCCGTGGCATGTGTTCCGCCGATGGCGGGCGGCGATGGCCGATGGTGACCTGGCTTCCGGAAAGGTTCCCCGTCAGACTGGACGTATGGCTGAGAATGATGTCGCAGAGATCCGCCGGCTCGAGGCAGAGAACGCGAAGCTGCAGAAACGGCTCGAACGCGCCGAAGCTGATCGCGATCGCATGGAGAAGGCCGCTGATGCGTTGGGAAAAGCTATCGACGTCATGCGCGAGCGTGGCGTCGCCTCCGACAAGGACGCCTGAGCCTTCCCACCCCCGAGCAAGCCACTTATGACGCGGGCCTGGCCATCGAAAACCAGCTGTTGGATACTCTCACAGGCGACGGGATGCTCTCGAAGAACAAGGCGATGGGCTTGATCGGGTTGTCCAAGTCCGCAGCCCATTACCGGTCCAAGCCCCGTCCTCGGGTCGCCGAACCTCTCCCGCATTCCCAGCGGACTCATCCGGCCAAACTAGACCAGGCCGAGGTGGCTTCCATCGTTGAGTTGCTCACGGCCTCACAGGTGAGTGTGGAGCAGACCTACTACGCTCACCTTGACGCCGGGGAGTACCTGGGGTCGATGTCCACGTTCCACCGCATCGCCCGCCGCTGCGGGATCGGGATGAACGCTACTGGGCCTGGTCGCCGCCGCGGTGCCAAACCCGATACCGGCAAGAAGAAGACCCCGGTGCTGTGTGCCCGGGCGCCGGATGAGGTGCTGTGCTGGGATATTTCGTTCCTGCCCGGTTATTACCGTAATCAGCACTATGCGTTGTATCTGGTCATTGACCTGTACTCCCGTAAGATCATGGGCTTCACGATTCAACCGTCAGAGAACAAGTATGTGGCTCGTGACTTGATCGAATCGATCCTGGACACCACTGCTCCGGCGACGAAGACGGTGCACAGTGACAATGGTGCGGCGATGACCTCCACACTGATGAAAACCATGCTCACCAAACACCAGGTGGCCCAGTCCCTGATCCGTCCCGGAGTCAGTAACGACAATGCCCAGATGGAGTCTGTGTTCCGCACTGTGAAGTACGGGCCCACCTACCCCGAAGCCTTCGACACGATCGACGATGCCAACACCTGGTTCACCAGTTTCGTCGAGGCCTACAATCGCCACCCTCATACCGGGCTGAACGGCTTCACTCCCCTGCAGGTTCACACAGGAGTCTGGGAAACCGTTCTGACGGCCAGGCAAGCCACCATGGACGGCGCCTATGCCAGGACCCCGCGCCGATTCCGGACCCGCCCCACGGTCAAAGCGCCGCCGGCTCAGGCCAGCCTCAACCTCGGCCACACCACAAGCAAGAACCACACCAGTCCCAGCGTCGTCGAACTCGTCGGCGCCTAGCCCACCCATTACCGGTTCACACCAGATTGACAACCAGCG
>NZ_JANIJY010000005.1:0-179312 GCF_024580695.1 Brevibacterium sp. 91QC2O2
AACGCCGAGACGATGACTTCGTCATCGCCTACCGTGAATACCTGCTCGCCGCGTAGGCCACCTCGCCATGGTCGATCACCACCACCATGATCACGACCGGGCTTGACAACCTATAGGAGCATCACGGGCCCGGTACGATGAACCGGTGAGCGATCATTACTTCTCCGCCGAGCCGACCTCGGCCTCGCACCCGCGTACCCTCGACGTCCGCCTGGCCGGACACAGCGTGCAGGTGTCGACCGATGCCGGAGTCTTCTCCCCCACCCGACTGGATCAGGGAACGGCAGTGCTGCTCGACGCGCTGCCGATGCCCCCGGCAGGTGAGTTACTGGATCTGGGCTGTGGCTGGGGCCCGATCTCCCTCCATGCCGCTCTGCGAGCGCGCGAGGCCGGGATCGACCTGCGCGTATGGGCCCTCGACGTCAACGAGCGCAGCTTGGGCCTGACCGAAGCCAATGCCCGGGCTCTGGGCCTTTCCGAGGTCAACGCCGTGACCGCCGATCTGATTCCCGCAGAGCTGCGATTCCAGACGATCTGGTCCAATCCGCCGATCCGCGTTGGCAAGGACGTGCTCCACGGACTGCTGCAGACCTGGCTGCCCAGGCTGGTCCCCGGCGGCGAGGCCTGGCTGGTGGTCGCGAAGAAACTGGGGGCCGATTCGCTGCGCTCCTGGATCCAGGACAGCTTCCCCGGATACCGGGTGGAGAAACGCTCGCAGTCCAAGGGCTTCCACGTCATCGTCGTCGTACGCGGCTGATCCCGCTCCCGGCCGGCGGCGCGTCAGCCCTCCAGCCCCGCCTCGCGCAGTAAGCGCCGCGTGGGCCGCAGCACCGCGGTGAGGACCGCGGGGCCCGACAGCGCGACGGTACCGGCTGCGATGTCGATGCGCACGGTACCCCCCGGTTGCTCGACGTACCAGGAACCGGGGGCACCGCTGCCCGCCCAGGTGTGGGCGGCCAGCGCCGCAGCACAGGCCCCCGTCCCGCAGGCGTAGGTCTCCCCCACGCCGCGTTCATTCACCCGCATCCGCAGCCTGGCCACACCGTCGACGGGTTCGCCGGAGATCACGATGTACTCGACATTCGTCCCCGCCGGTGGAACCGGATCGATCACCGGCTGTTCCAGCAGATTCGCCCGGTCCAGTTCGGCTACGCCGGCCAGGGCCAGAACGGTGTGCGGGTTACCCATGTCCACGCTCAGCGCCGGGCGGGTGCCCTGTACCCCGTCGGTGACGACGGTCGAGTCCATTCCGTCCACGGGTGCCAACGGGAAGGCATAAGCGCCCATATCCACGCGGTACCAGCGATCGGCCCCCGGCGCTGCGTCCAGCGGGTTGTCCACCACTGTGACGTGTTTGGTACCGGCCCTGGTCCCCACCGCGAAGCCCGCGGAGGGATCGACCAATCCGTGTTCGACCAGGTAGTGTGCGAACACGCGCACTCCGTTGCCACACATCTCGGCGATCGAACCGTCGGCGTTGCGGTAGTCCATGAACCATACGGCTCCGTCGTCCCCGGCGCCCTTGGCCGCTTGGACGTCCGAGGCCTGGGCCGGACTCGCGGCCAGGCCCGCCGGGTGGATCACACGGATCAGGCCGTCACCGCCGATCCCCGCGCGCCGGTCGGTCAGGACGCGCACCGCGGCGGGGTCCACCGCAATGCCGCCGTCCGGATCGAACAGCAACACGAAGTCGTTCTGGGTTCCATGCCCCTTGGTCAGTTCCATCGTGTGCTCCTTCGCTGCGCTGTCATCGAATCGTGGGCTCCGGGTCCGGACCGTCCCCGGGACCTGCGGCTTCTGCAACGAGCCGCAGGGCGTGCTCCAGCAGCCCCGTGTCCTGTGCGTCCACCCAGGCGATCCGTGGATCCCGGCGGAACCAGGTCTCCTGCCTCCGGGCGAACTGCCGGGTCCGGACCACCGTCGACTCGATGGCCTCGGCCCGGGAGACGGTCCCTGCGAGCAGTTCCATGATCTGTCGGTAACCGATCGCACGGCCGGCCGTTTTACCCTGGGCCAGGCCCTGTGTGAGCAGAGTCCGGACCTCGCCGACCCATCCCGCGTCGAACATCGCCGCGACGCGCGCTGCGATCCGTTCGTGCAAAACGGCGCGCTCTATCCGCAGGCCGATCTGCACTGTCGGCATGGCGTAGGTGTATTCGGGTAGCTGGGCAGAGAACGTCCGGCCGGTCAGCGCCACGACTTCCAGGGCCCGCACGATCCGGCGGGCATCGCCGGCACCGATCCGCCGCGCCGCAGCCGGGTCGACCCGAACCAGTCTGGCGTGCATGGACTGCGTGCCCACCTCCGCGATCTGAGCTTCAAGCCGCGCCCGCAGTGCTGGATCCGTGCCGGGGAACTCCATCACATCGGTGGCCGCACGGACGTACAGGCCCGATCCGCCGACCAGGATGGGCTGTTTGCCGCGCGCTCGGATGTCGGCGATGAGCTCACGGGCCTCCCGTTGGAAGGCACTGACCGATGCTTCCTGGGTCACATCGAGGATGTCGAGCAGGTGATGTGGGATGCCACCGCGGTCCTCCGGCGCCAGTTTGGCGGTCCCGATGTCCATCCCCCGGTAGAACTGCATGGCATCGGAATTGATGATCTCGCCGTCGAGGCGCTGGGCCAGGGCGATGGCCAGATCGGATTTGCCTGTGGCGGTCGCGCCCACGATGTTGATCACCGGCGTCCGGGTCATGCGCGCGCCGCCGTCCAGCTCCCCGTCAGCGTGCCCGAGACCACGGTGACTCCGTCGAGTTCTTCGACCAGCAATTCGGCCGGGCCCGGCTCCCATCGCAGGCCGTGCGCCGCGGTCAGGGAGTGCAATGCGACCACTGCGTCGAGGTCGGCTGCGAACCGCGCCTGGTCCCGGTGCAGGTCTTCCAGGCCCGGCACGTCCCAGGCCCGCAGTGCGGCCAGTACAGCCCGGTCGAACTCCGCGGCGCCCGGCAGCGGCGCCAACGGACCGTCCGGGGTGGAGCGCGCGCTCAGGTCCACCGGCACGATCACGAGTTCCGGGCCGGCGGCGCCGACCGGATCGGTGGAGCCCACTGCCTGCCCGCGTTCGGGCTCCAGGGCGGGCCAGGCCCGCAGTCGTCCGGCCGGGCCCGAGGCGGCTACCAGTTCCGCGACCACGCCCAGTCCGGAATGTGCGGCCAGGCAGGCTCGTCGTTCCTCTTCCTTCAGCCGGGCGCAGGCCGCGCGCCAGGCCGCGCCAACGCAAATGTGCGTGCCCGTGCGCAGATCGACTCCACGGTCGAGTCCATAACCGCCGAGACCCGCCAGAGCGGGCAACCGCCGGGCGGGGAAGGTCAGGGGCGTGGGCCCGGCGAGCAAATCGACCACGCGGGCGCTGAATGCCCGCTGCCGCGTCGTTGCTCCCGGATTGACCCCGGGGACGTAGGCGGGGGCGGTTGGAAGCACGACCAGGCGGGCCGGTGTGCTGTGCTCCAGGAGGGTCCCCGACACGTCAGACGCTGGCCCGAATCGTGGGCATTCCCAGGACCGTCGGCCCCCCTGCGGATGCGCCGGGAGACGGAACGCCGCAGGAATCCGCCTGTGCCAGATCCCAGGCATCGCCCGAAACCGTCTTGCGCAGGTCGAAGGGAGCATCCGCGATCAGGAAGTAGGGTTTGGCCTCTGTGATGTCGGTGGTCACGATATCGCCGGGACGCGGCTGTTCGACCGAGTCCCCACTGGCGACGTGGACCAGCCGGTTGTCGCGGGCCCGCCCGGAGAAGCGGCCGTGCTCGTCCCGCTGGGAGGTCACGAGGACCTCGACCGGGGTGCCGATGAGACGCTTGTTCTCGTCCCAGGCGATCTCGTCCTGCAGGGCGACCAGACGTTCGAAGCGCTCCTGCACAATCGCCTTGGGAACCTGCCCGTCCATGGTGGCGGCCGGAGTACCGGGACGAATCGAGTACTGGAAGGTGAACGCCTGGCTGAACCGGGCGGCGGCCACCACGTCCAGCGTGCCCTGGAAGTCTTCTTCGGTCTCACCTGGGAAGCCCACGATGATGTCGGTGGTGATCGCGGCATGCGGGATGCGGTCCCGGACCCGCTCCAGGATGTTCATGAAACGCTTCGTCCGGTAAGACCTGCGCATCTCCTTGAGCACCCGGTCCGAACCCGACTGCAAGGGCATGTGCAGCTGTGGCATGACCGTGGGGGTTTCGGCCATCGCCTCGATCACGTCATCCGTGAACATGGCCGGGTGCGGGCTGGTGAAGCGGACGCGTTCGATCCCGGGAACCGCACCGACGGCGCGCAGTAGTTTGGCGAAGGCTCCGCGGTCACGGAATTCGCTGCCGTAGGAGTTGACGTTCTGGCCCAGCAGGGTGACCTCGATGACCCCCTGTGCGGCCAGTGCCTCGACCTCTGCCAGGATGTCTCCGGGACGCCGGTCGCGTTCCTTCCCGCGCAGGCTCGGCACGATGCAGAAAGTGCACGTATTGTTGCAGCCCACAGAGATCGACACCCAGCCGGAATGGGTTGATTCGCGCCGGGTCGGCAGAGTCGAGGGGAACACCTCGAGGGATTCCTTGATCTCGACCTGGGCTTCGTGATTGTGGCGGGCACGCTCCAAGAGCACCGGCAGCGCACCCATGTTGTGAGTGCCGAAGACGACGTCGACCCAGGGGGCGCGCTTGACGATCGTATCGCGGTCCTTCTGCGCCATGCAGCCGCCCACGGCGATCTGCAGGCCGGGGTGGGATTCCTTGACTTCCTTGAGTCGGCCCAGGTTGCCGTATAGACGGTTATCGGCGTTCTCCCGCACCGCGCAGGTGTTGAAGACCACGACATCCGCTTGGCCTTCGGAGACCGGACTGTAGCCGGCGTCGTCGAGCAGGCCCGAGATCCGTTCCGAGTCGTGGACATTCATCTGGCACCCATAGGTCTTGACCTCATAGGTGCGCAGGTTGCTCTGGGTTTCGAGTACGTCAGTCATGCTGCCCGTTAGTCTACCGGTCCTTGGCACGTGTTTCGCACCCTTGGCCCCTATGCTCGATTAAGAACCCGGAAAGGACTCCAGTGCCGCCTCCGTCGCCTTGAGACAGGCACCCTGGGCGAAGCCGCGACGGGCCAGCATCCCCAGGATCCGCCGCTTGCGGGTATCGCGCGGCAGGCGCACAGTGGACGCGGCCTTCTTCGCCGCGACTTCGTAGGCCAGGTCGAACTCATCGTCGATGTCCGCGAGTGCGGCGGCGATATGGGAGTCCGCCACTCCCTTATTGCGCAGCTCTCGGCGCAGAGCGCTCTTCGACAGGGCCCTGGACTCGCGTTTCGCCCTGACATACGAGCTCGCGTATTCGGCATCGTCGAGCAGGCCCGCAGACTCCAGCCGCGCGATGAGCTGGTCGACGATGTCAGCCGGGTGCTCCTTGCGCAGCAGTTTGGTGCGCAGGTCGTGAGCGGAGTGGGCCCGGGCCGCCAGCATGTTCATCGCCCGCTTCTTCGCCCGCTTGTATTCCGGATCCTCACTGAGGGCATCGGGGCCGGGTACCGTGCCGGCATCCCTGGCGGCCTGCGCCTGGCCAAGCACCTCGACAGCCCGTTGCAGGGCGGCGACGACGGTGTCCCGTTCGTCACCGCCCTGGCCGGATGGTGTGGTTTCCCGAGCAGAGGGATCAGACATTGCCCACTGCCGGTGCCGCGACCGGCGCCTGGCCCACCGGCTTCGAAACTACCGGCTTCGAGTCCGTGGGCTTCGCTGCGGCGGACTTCGATTCCGGAGTCTTCGCCCCAGCCTTCGGGTCCGCCTTGGCGGCATCCGTGCCGGCGGATTCGGCCTCGTCGGTTTTGATCAGACCCAGTTTCTCCTTGATCTTCGTCTCGATTTCGGCAGCCAGGCTCGGGTTGTTGCGCAGGTAGTTTCGGACGTTCTCCTTACCCTGGCCCAGCTGATCGCCGTTGTAGGTGAACCAGGAGCCGGACTTGCGCACGATTCCGTTGTCAACGCCCATATCGATGATGCTGCCCTCACGGGAGATACCCTGACCATAGATGATGTCGAATTCGGCCTGTTTGAAGGGCGGTGCGACCTTGTTCTTCACAACCTTGACGCGGGTCCGGTTGCCCACCGCATCGCCGGATTCCTTCAGCGTCTCGATCCTGCGGACGTCCAGGCGCACGGAGGCGTAGAACTTCAGCGCCTTACCGCCGGAGGTGGTCTCCGGCGACCCGAAGAACACTCCGACCTTCTCACGCAGCTGGTTGATGAAGATCGCGGTGGTGTTCGACTGGGCCAGGGCACCCGTGATCTTGCGTAGGGCCTGCGACATCAGACGGGCCTGCAGGCCCACATGGGAATCACCCATTTCGCCTTCGATTTCGGCCTTGGGCACCAGGGCTGCGACGGAGTCGATGACGATGACGTCCAGGGCACCGGAGCGGATCAACATGTCCGCGATCTCCAGCGCCTGTTCACCCGTATCCGGCTGCGACACCAGCAGCTGATCCGTGTCGACGCCCAGAGCCTTGGCATAGACCGGGTCCAGCGCGTGTTCCGCGTCGATGAAGGCGGCGATGCCACCGGCGGCCTGGGCACTGGCGACCGCGTGCAGGGCGACCGTGGTCTTACCCGAGGATTCCGGCCCGTAGATCTCCACTACGCGGCCACGCGGCAGGCCGCCCACGCCCAGGGCGATGTCGAGAGCGACCGAACCCGTGGGGATGACTTCCACCGCGGGGCGGTTCTCATCGCCCAGGCGCATGATCGCGCCCTTGCCGAACTGCCTGTCGATCTGTCCCAGCGCCGAGTCCAGCGCCTTGTTCTTGTTGTCCGCCGCTTTGTCGGCGCTGGTGGCCGCTGTGCGGGTGTTCTTGCCTGCCATGGTTCCTCCTTGGTGATTCCCTTATGCCAGAACTCTAGAACCAGGCACTGACACGGGTGTTCCGCCGACGCGAACTGTGGATATGCGGGCGCCGGATAACCATCGAAGGTCACAGGCGCAGTCCATCCCGTTGGCTATTCTAGACCATCATGGGAACATGTGTTCGAAATACTGCCCACCGAAGCCTCTACGCAATGCTCTGCCCACATCCCAGCGGACCGCGGTGGGCGTGATCCACAGGCCTCCGCACGCGGTCACCGTCATTCACCGAGGTAAAGGCGCAGGCCTATGCCCGGGGAGAATGCGCGGGGCCCGGATCCACGACCCGGGCCCGTTTCTTCCTCCCCCAGTGCTCCGCTACCTCGTCCACATAGACGGAACGATCCGAGTATCCGCCTCAGAAGGGGGCGGCGGGGGGCTTGTGATCGATTCCCAGCCTGCGTTCTGCCGGAATCCCTGCGGAATCGCAGACGGCCAGCCAGATCTCCTTGGGCTGGTAGCCGGCGTCGAACGCCTGCTCGGGGGTCAGCGAACCAAGTGGGCTCAAAGCCAGGTCGGCGTGCAACGAAGCGGCACGGATGGAACCGAACTCGTCATTCATCAACTGCCAGTAGACGGCATGGCGCATCTCAGCGCCGTCCCACCAGCTGCTGCTCGCCGGCGAGGACATGGGCCGAGAGTTCGGCCGGAATGGTATCGGGGATGTCGACGCCCTCGCTCAGGGCGACCCGGTCTGCGACCTCGCGCAGCATATGCGACAGAGGCATGTCGAGCGCCCCGCAAATCGAGGCCAGGAGTTCCGAGGACGCTTCTTTCTGACCCCGCTCGATCTCGCTGAGATACCCCAGGGACACGCTGGCCCCGGTCGAAACATCCCGCAGGGTGCGGTGCTGCCGCTGTCGGGCGGCACGCAGAGTGTCGCCGATTTCCGTACGGACAAGTGTCATCGGGCGGCCTCCGTTTTCTATCGATGTTGTCATACGTATGTACTAACCCATAGGATGCGGACTTTGTTCCTTCCAAACTACACGTTCACAGCTCCGGTCACCACCGCCCGGGCCGGGCAAAGCGGAAAACCTGAGCCGAACACACGCAACTTAGAGGTGAATTCCCACGCTGTGCTCATCCCGGATTCAGACCGTGGCCAGCTCACTGTCCACTACCGCCAATAATCGGGAGACGGTCGCCCGGCGGATGGCGTCCCGGTCCCCACTCAGATCCAGGCGAATGGTGCGCACGTCCGTCGGCATCGCCAACCCCAGGTAGACCCGACCGACCGGCTTGCCGTCCTGCGGATCGGGCCCGGCCACACCGGTGCACGAGATCCCGATATCGGCCCCGCACCGGTCCCTGGTACCCGTGGCCATCTGGGCTGCGACCTCGGGGTCGACCGCGCCACGCGCGGCCAGCAGTCCGGCATCAACTCCGGCCAGCACGTGTTTGAGCTCCGTCGCGTAGGTCACCAGCCCACCGCGCAGCACGCGTGAGGCACCCGGCACCTGTGCCAGGGTCGCCGCCACCAGCCCCGCGGTCAGGGACTCGCACGTGGCGATCGTCAGACCTTTCGCGGATGCTGCGGCGATGACGGCCGCGGCGCCCTTATCGATCATCGGCCCCACTCTGTTCCCCCTCTGGCGTCCCGCCCCCGGCGGCCTTCGCATCGCGCACCAGGCGGTAGGCCTGCACGCAGTAGTCCACCCCGGATACCAGGGTCACGACCACAGCCGCGGTCAGCACGATGACGGCCACCACCGTGAAGACCGCGGTCAGCCAGCCCACCTGCAGGGATGCCACCGGCACCAGCAGCAGGTACATGGCCAGGGCCACCGTCTGCAGGACGGTCTTGAGCTTGCCGCCCTTGGAGGCGGGCATGACCGCGTATGTGATGATCGCGAAACGCAGCAGGGTGATTCCGAATTCGCGCACCAGCACCAACACCGGGATGACCCACCACATATCGCCGACGATGGCCAGGCAGATGAAGGCGGCAGCCGTCAGTGCCTTGTCGGCGATCGGGTCGGCGATCTTGCCGAAGTCGGTGATGAGGTTGTATTTGCGGGCCACGTGACCGTCGATCGCATCCGTCACCATGGCCAGCACGAAGACGACGAAAGCCCAGATCCGCCAGATCGGATCGCTACCGCCGTCGTGCAGCAGAACGACGATGAAGATCGGCACCATGATGATGCGCAGAATCGTCAGCGCATTGGGGACGTTCCAGTTACTGGGCTTGGTCTGCATTTCGTTCACGCCTCCAGCCTACCGGCCCGTCAGCTCCCAGGCGTCTTCGCTTTCCCCCTCGACGACTTCCAGGCCCGTTGCCGGATCGATATCGCCCGGTGCCAGGCCGGCGCGGGCGGCGTCCTGTGCCGCATAGGCGTCGGATCCGTACGCATCGTGGCCGACGGACCCACTCGCCCCATGGGAGGCCTGTGGCTGTGGGGCTCCGGGCTCGGCGTGGGCGGCGGCGTCCATTGCATCGTGGATGTCCCCCGCCGCCGGATCGTCGCCCTTGATGTAGGACAGTGTGGCGGGCAGGTCCTCTGGCTTGACCAGCACATCGCGGGCTTTGGAACCCTCCGAGGGCCCGACGATCCCGCGGGACTCCATCAGGTCCATCAGCCGGCCGGCCTTGGCGAAGCCCACGCGCAGCTTTCGCTGGAGCATCGAGGTCGAGCCGAACTGCGAGGTGACGACGAGTTCCGCGGCCTGCAGCAGCAGGTCCATATCGTCGCCGATCTCCTCGTCGATCTGCTTCTTGGGTGCCTCGACCGCCACGTCTTCGCGATAGACCGGTGCCAGCTGGCCCTTGACGTATTCGACGACCTTCTCGATTTCGTCCTCGTTGACCCAAGCGCCCTGCACGCGCATGGGCTTGGCCGCACCCATCGGCAGGAACAGGGCATCGCCCTGGCCGATCAGCTTCTCCGCGCCCGGCTGGTCGAGGACGACGCGCGAGTCGGCCAGGGAGGACGTGGCGAAGGCCAGCCGCGAGGGGACGTTGGCCTTGATCAGACCGGTGACAACGTCCACCGAGGGCCGCTGGGTGGCGAGCACCAGGTGGATGCCCGCGGCGCGCGCCAGCTGCGTGATGCGCTGGATCGAGGCCTCGACATCACGCGGGGCGACCATCATGAGGTCGGCCAATTCGTCCACCACGACCAGCAGATAGGGGTAGGGGTGGAGTTCGCGTTCCGAGCCGGGGGGCGCCTGGATCTTGCCCTCGCGGACCGCGGCGTTGAATTCCTTGACGTGTTTGAAACCGAAGTTCGCCAGGTCGTCGTACCGGGCGTCCATTTCGCGCACGACCCATTCCAGAGCCTCTGCGGCCTTCTTGGGATTCGTGATGATCGGCGTGATGAGGTGTGGGATGCCCTCGTAGATCGTCAGTTCCACGCGCTTCGGGTCGACCAGAATCAGGCGGACCTCGTCCGGAGTGGAGCGCATCATGATCGAGGTGATCATCGAGTTCACAAAGCTCGACTTGCCGGATCCGGTGGCACCGGCGACGAGCAGGTGGGGCATCTTCGCCAGATCCGCAACGACGAACCCGCCCTCGACGTCCTTGCCGACGCCCACCACCAGGGGCTTGTCCGTCTTCCGCGCGGCCTGACTGCGCAGCACATCGCCCAATGCCACGGTTTCCCTGTCCGCATTGGGGATCTCGATGCCGATGGCCTTCTTGCCCGGGATCGGCGAGAGGATGCGCACGTCCGCGCTGGCCACCGCATAGGCGATGTTCTTCGACAGCGCGGTGACCTTCTCCACCTTGGTGCCGGCACCCAGTTCGACCTCATAGCGGGTGACCGTCGGCCCGCGGGAGAAGCCGGTGACGTGCGCGTCGATCTTGAACTGTTCGAAAACCTCGCGCAGCGCGGCCACGACCTTGTCATTGGCCTCCGAGCGTTCCTTGGCGGGAGGACCCGCGATCAGCAGATCCGAAGACGGCAGGGTGTACGTGACGTCCCCGGCCATTTCGAGCTGGGCCACGCGCTGCGGCAGTTCGCCGGCATCCGGCTGGGACTGCTTGTTGACCACCGGCACTTGGGCCTGCGCTGCCGTTTCGGCCTCGTCCATCCCCAGATCGTGTTTGAGCTGGGCACGTTCACGTTCGGCCCTGGTGGGCCGGCGCTGGCCGGGTTTCGGCGCATCCGGGTCCGCCGCCGAGCCGTCCTGAGAATCCGCCTGCTGGTCGTAGACGCCCTGGGGCCGCAGCACGCGGGTCGGCTCATCGTGTTCGGCCACGTGGTCCGTGGGCTGGCCTGCGGCCGCCTGATCGTGCTCTTCTAAGGCCTTGTCGTAGGCCCGGGTGGTTTCGGCCTCGTCGTCCTTCTTCCGCCCGCCGCGCTTCTTGCCCATGGGTTTAAGCGTCGCGGTGCCACGGTTCTGGCCCACCAGGTCCACTTCGGCGCGGCCCTCGTCCTGGTCGTCGAGTACGCGGTTGGCCCCGGTCAGCAAATCGTAGAGGCCGACGATGCGCTGCGGAATCCGGGCCACAGGCGTGCCCGTGATGATGAGCAGGGAGAACAGTCCGATGAGCACCAGCAGCGGCACCGTCACATAGACGGTGGTGGTGGCGACCAGGGGCGAGGACACGATGTAGCCCAGCGCGCCGCCCCCATTGGCCATGGCGGCACGCGAGTTGACGAAACTGGGACTGCCCGCGGCGATGTGCGCCAGTCCCGCTGCACACAGCAGGGCGATGAGCAGCCCGATGAGGATGCGATTGTTCCCGCGCACCCGGTCACCGTGCAGGAACAGCCGGATCGCGTAGCCGACGAAGACGATCGGCAGGACCAGGGCGACGCGCCCGAAGGTGCCCTCGATGACCGCGCGGACTCCGTTGCCAAAGCCCCCTGGGATGTTCCACCATTCGAAGGCCGCCGCGATCACGGCCAGGATGATGAGCAGGAAGCCGGTGCCGTCGCGTCGGATGCCACCGTCGCGCGATTCGTTCTCCCCCATGGATTTACGGGTCCGGTTGCCTGCCATTCGAGCCATTCCCATCCACGCCCCCGCAATGGGATTCACGGTGGCGTTCTGCTTGTCCCCCGAACCGCTGCCGCGCCCGGTACTGCGCGCAGCCCTGGAAGTGGCCGCGGACTTCGCGGTGGCCTTCTTCTTGGACCCGCCGCTCTTGCCACGGCCGGCAGTGGGGGAAGTCCTACTGGTAGCCATGGTTCCATGGTAGGCGGCGGCACGGACACGGCCGGGGATTTCCGCGGGCCTGGCGCGGCAGGTCCCTGTGCGAATCAGACCTCCCGGAGCACCTGCAACAGGGCGGCCGCGTGCTCCTCCGTGGTGTTGGGGTTGACGATGCAGGCGCGCAGCGCGGTCACGGACCTGCCCGCCGCAACCACAGTGGTCTGGGCGATGAAGGCACGGCCCGACCGCTGCACCCGCAGCGCCAGGTCCGCGTTGAGAGCGTCCAGATCTTCTTCGGCCACGCCTGCGGGAGTGTAGCGGAAGCACACGATCGACAGGCCGTGGCCGAACACCTGGAAGTCGGGGGCTGCGACGAGGAGCTCCCGCAGGGCCGAGGCCACAGCCAGGTCGTGACCGATCAGGCTGCGGTACCCGTCCAGTCCGGTCAACTGCAGCTGGGCCCACAGCTTCAATGCGCGGAAGGGCCTGGTCTGTTCCAAGCCGTATTCGGAGAACCAGACGGGTTCATCCGTTGTCGCCTGCGAGCGCAGATAGGGCGGCACCAGGCTATAGGCGTCCCGGGCCCAACTCCCGTCTTTGAACAGCACCATGCCACAGTCCACAGGGGCGTAGAGCCACTTATGGGGATCCAGCGCCAGGCTGTCGGCTTGCGCCATGCCGGCTTTCACACCGTCCAGGTCGTCGAGCAACAGGGCCGCGGGACCGCCATAGGCGCCGTCGACGTGCAACCACACATCATGGGCGCGGGCGATCCGGGCGATCTGATCGAGCGGATCGATCGCACCGGTATTGACGGTGCCGACGCTGGCGACGACGGCCACCGGGGTCAGCCCCGCTGCGATATCGGCCTCGAGCATCCTCGCCAGATGCTCCGGGAGCATCCTGTCCGCGGCGTCGTGGGGTACGCGGGCGATGCAGGAGCGGCCCAGGCCCAGGGCCTCCACAGCCTTGTCCAAGCAGGAGTGCGCCTGCGCTGTGGCGTAGATGCGGGGCGCAAGGCCGGCCACGCCGTCGACGCGGTCGTCCAGACCGATCGCGGCGGCCGCCCGGTGCCGGGCGGCCCCCAGGGCGGTCAGGGTCGCGGCGGAGCCGCCGGAGACCAGTTGTCCCGCTGCCGAGCCGGCGGTTTCCCAGCCGAGCAGTTCGCAGAACCAGCGAATCACCTCGTGTTCCAGGTGCACACCGGCGTGCCGTCCCCCGGCCATGCTGGGATTGAGCGCGGTGGCGATCGCATTCGCAGCGACGCCCATCGGGTGAGCGGGGGAATTGACCCAGGCGAAGAACATCGGGTGCCCGTTGCCGAAGGGGTAGGGCATCACCTGCTCGGCAATGTCTGCCAGCACACTGCGCACATCGCTTCCGGCCACCGGAACGGGCGAGGTTGCGAAGGTCGTCAGCAGATGTTCCGGCAGTGATCCGGTGACCGGGCCGGTCACCGTGTCCGCCAATACCCGGGAGGCGAGTTCGGCCGCCCGCGACAGCAGAGCCCGCTCGGCCTCCGGCGTCCAGTCCCAGCCCGGTACTGCGGGATCGGCCCGGCACACGATCGTCCCCGCACCGGGTTCCCGTTCGGACGGAACGGCACCCGGCGCGGGGACGGGGTCAGCACCCTGGACAACCGCCCCGGCCCGCGGCTCGTGCGCCCGGTCCGGACCGATGGCGTCCATCACCAGGTAGTAGGTGCACGGTACGGACGCGTCGTTGCGGAAGGCGTGGACGCGGGCTCCGCCGAAGTAGATGCTGTCGCCCGCTGCCAATCGGTAGTCCCGTCCGTCGAGGCTCAGGGTGAGCACACCCGATTCCACTGCGACGTATTCCCGGCTGCCGCGCATGTGTGGATCGTAGGCACCCGCGTCCACACCGGCGGCGATTTCCACGCGCATGAACTCGAATTCGACGCCGGCCAGATTCGGATTGAGGACGGTTCTGGACCAGGAACCTTCATCGAGCCGGGCCTGCTCGTCCTGGCGGCGGACGATGATGGCGTCATCGTCACCCGCCTCGCCGGCTACCAGGCGGCCCAGCCCGGTACCCAGGGCTGTAGCCAGGCGGTCCAGCGTGAGGATGGTGGGAACGCGTCCCCCGCGTTCGACCTCGGAGACCATACTGCGACTGACTCCGCTGCGCCGCGCCAGGTCCTGTACCGTCAGCCCCTTGGCCCGCCTGATGTCGCGCAGCCGGGGTCCAAGGGCTCGCGGGTCAACATTTCCTTTGATCTCCACCATGGATTCCACTATAGTGGATACTCCTACAAGGAGCCACCACACGCAGAACCGGCCGAGGCCGCACCCGGTGGGCGCGGCCTCGGCCGGAGATTCCCGCAGGCCGCGTGTACCAGCCCTGCCCGCGGCGACGATCCACTCAGTCCAGCAGTTCGTATGCCGGCAGGGTCAGGAAGTCGTAGTAGACCTCGGCGGTGGCCATGGCAACGAACAGTTCGGTGGCCCGGGCGAACGACTCGGGCCCGCCGGGCAGTCCCGCGGTCTCCTCGGCGACCAGCCGGTCGACCAGTTCCCGGGTCACGGTGGCGCCCGTATCGGCCAGGGTGACTTCGAACTTCAGCCACTGCCACACCTGGGTTCGGCTGATCTCCGCGGTCGCGGCGTCCTCCATCAGATTGTGAATCGCCGCAGCACCGTTGCCGTTCAGCCAGGACTGAACGTACTGGATGCCCACGTTGATGTTCGCCCGCAGGCCGGCCTCCGTGACATCGCCGGGGGTGTCCTTGACGCTGAGCAGCTCGGCCGCGCCCACGCTCACATCCTCGCGCAGCTTGTCGATCTGGTTGGGCTTATCGCCCAGCACCTTCGTGAACTGCTCCTTGCACAGATCGACCATGCCGGGGTGGGCGACCCAGGAGCCGTCGAAGCCGTCGGTGGCCTCACGGGTCTTGTCGCCGGTGACCTTCTCGGTCGCCACCGCGTTGACCTCAGGGTCCTTCGACGGGATCTGCGCGGCCATGCCGCCGATCGCATGCGCCCCGCGCTTATGGCAGGTGCGCACCAGCAGTTCCGTATAGGCGCGCATGAAGGGCACGGTCATGGTCACGAGGTTGCGGTCGGGCAGAATCCAGTCCGTCCCCTTGTTCCGGTGGGTCTTGATGACGGAGAAGATGTAGTCCCAGCGCCCGGCATTGAGTCCGGCGGAGTGCTCACGCAGTTCGTAGAGGAATTCCTCCATCTGGAAGGCCGCAGGGTAGGTCTCGATCAGGCAGGTGGCGCGGATGGTGCCGCGCGGGTTGCCCAGTGCGTCCTCGGCGAAGCTGAAGACGTCATTCCACAGTCGCGCTTCGAGGTAGGACTCCATCTTGGGCAGGTAGTAGTAGACGCCCTGGCCCTTCTCGATCTGGCGCTGTCCGGCGGTGGCGAAGTACAGGGCGAAGTCGACCAGGGAGCCCGATCCCTGTTCCCCGTCGATCAGCATGTGCTTCTCATTCATGTGCCAGCCGCGCGGGCGCACGATGATGGTGGGCAATTCCGCATCGGGGCGCAGGCGGTATTCCTTGCCGGTGTCCGCGGCGGTGAAGTCGATTTCCCGGTTGATGGCGTCGAGCAGGTTGATCTGGCCGCCGACCACCGAATCCCATGCCGGGGTGTTGGCGTCCTCCTGGTCGGCCAGCCAGGCCTTGGCTCCGGAGTTCAGGGCGTTGATCGTCATCTTCTTGTAGGTGGGGCCGGTGACCTCCACCCGACGGTCCTCCAGGCCGGGCGCCGGCGGGGCGACGCGCCACGAGTCATCGGCGCGGACCGCGGCGGTCTCCTCCAGGAAGTCCAGTTCGCCACCGTTGTCCAGGTGTTCCTGGACGGCCCGGCGGGCGGCCAGGCGTTCGGCGCGCGCCGGGGTGAACTTCCGGTGCAGGTCGACGATGAGCTGCAGGGCCACAGGGGTGAGGACCTTGGCGAATTCGGGCTGCAGTTCGGCGGTGATCTCCAGGCCCTGGGGTGGGGTGATGCTCGACGGGGACATTCGGGCTCCTTCGGCTCGATTTCATATCGTGAAATTAAGATCACGCTCAGTGAAACCATAGCAGGCATTGCGTGTCCCGCGCCACACCCCGCGCCACGAGCGGCAGCACGCTGCACACCCGCCGCCCCGATGCCCGAACCCTCAGGAATGCGAGCGCTGCGAGGCGAACACCACCCCTGGATTGAGGATCCCCTGCGGGTCCAGCGCGTCCTTGATCCGCTGATTGAGCTCCATCACGTCCTCGCCCAGATAGTCGGGCAGCCACGGCCGTTTCAGCCGGCCCACCCCGTGTTCTCCGGTGATCGTCCCGCCCAGTTCCATCGCCAGTTCCATCACCTCGCCATAGGCCGCGTGCGCGCGTTCGGTCTGCGCCGCATCCGCCGGATCGAAGACGATGAGCGGATGCGTATTGCCGTCGCCCGCGTGTGCCATCACCGCGATCGTGACATCCCGGTTCTTCGAGATATCGGCCATGCCCAGCACCAGGGCGCGCAGTTCCGGCAGCGGCACGCCCACGTCCTCCAGCAGCACGGTGCCCTGCTTCTCCACACAGGGGATCGCGCCCCGGCGGGCCGCGACGAACATCTCGCCCTCGTCCGGATCCGTGGTGTGCAGGCACTCCGAGGCGCCGAAACCGGTGCACACCCGTTCGATCTGCGCGATTTCGGCGGCCGCGAACTCCGCGGGCTCGTCGGATTGGACCACCAGCATCGCGGCGGCATCACGGTCCAGGCCCATGTGCAGTTCGTCCTCGACCGCGTTGATCGTGACCCGGTCCATGAACTCCAGCATGGAGGGCCGGGCGACCCGTGTGATGTCGAGGATCGCCTGACAGGCGGCGCCCAGATCGGGGAAGGTCGCGACCAGGGTCGAGGGAGCCCGTTGCACGGGCACCAGCTTGAGCACCGCCTCGGTCACAATGCCCAGCGTCCCCTCCGAACCGACGAACAGCTTCGTCAGCGACAGGCCAGCCACGTCCTTGAGCCGGGGACCGCCCAGCTTTACCGCCCGCCCGTCGGCCAGTACCACCGTCATGCCCAGCACGTAATCGGTCGTCACGCCGTACTTCACGCAGCACAGACCACCGGCGTTGGTCGCGATGTTCCCACCGATCGAGCAGAATTCGAAGGACGAGGGGTCCGGCGGATACCACAGGCCCTCCGCGGCCGCCGCGGCCTTGACCTCGGCGTTGAAGGCACCGGGCTGGACGAAGGCGGTACGGGTCAATCGGTCGATCGTGACCTCGCGCATCGCGTCCAGGGAGATCACGATCGCCCCGGTCAGTGCGGTCGACCCGCCCGACAGGCTGGATCCCGCGCCCCGCGGCACGATCGCCACGTCATTGGCCGCAGCCCAGCGCACCGCCGCCTGTACGTCCTCGGTGCACGTGGCCAGCACCACCGCCAGCGGGTGGCCGGCCTGCGGGTCGTTGGCCCGGTCGAACCGGTAGGCCTGGGTCTTCACCGGGTCGGTCAGGACCCGCCCGGGTGGCAGCAGACCGCACAGTTCTTCGAGACTCATGGGACTCCCCCTCATCGATCGTCGTTGATCAGTCCCCCTGATCTTCTCGCACAATCGGTTATGGCGAAATCCATATTCCACATTATGAAAACATGTGAGCCGCGGTTTAGGATCGCCCCATGGTGCAACATGTGCAGTCAGTCGACCGGACCCTTGATGTGCTCGAGGCACTGGTCGCCGCCGGCGGTACGGCCAGGGAGAAGGACCTGGCAGCGGCCTGCGAGCTGCCCGCCCCCACGGTCCACCGGATCCTCGCCACCCTGACGGCCCGCGGTTACGTCCTGCAGTTCGCCGATCGCTCCTATGCCCTGGGCTCGCGCCTGGTCCGCCTAGGCGCGGTGGCCGCCCGGCAGGTCGGGGCCTCGGTCCAGCCGATTCTGACAGCACTCGCCAAGGACCTGGGCGAGACCGTGAACCTGGCGTTCCTGACCCGCGATTCGATGACCTATGTCGCCCAGGCGGCATCGCCGCGGTCCATGCGGATGTTCACCGAGGTCGGCCGCAGCGTGCCACTGCACAATTCCGGGGTCGGCAAGGCGGTTCTGGCCTCCCTCCCGGACTCCGTGGCCGAGCCCCTGCTGGACGCGAGCGTGGGCGGCCCGCGCGCCCGGCGCCACATCAACCTCGAGGCCGAACTCGCCCAGTGCCGCAACCGCGGCTTCGCGCTCGACGACGAGGAGCAGGAGGTGGGCGTGCGCTGCCTGGCCGTCGCGGTCGCCGGCGCCCCGAGCCCGGCCGGGCTGTCTGTCTCCGGCCCGACCTCGCGCCTGGGCCCCGATGTCTACCCCGCGGTCGCCGCGAAACTCACCGAAACCGCCGCCGAACTGAGCGCCCACTGGGCGCAGGGATGAGCAGAGCGAGGTGGCCCGGAACCCAACAGGGTTCCGGGCCACCTCGCTTCGGTGCGCCGGTACTCAGTCGCGCACGACGACAACCATCGGAACGATCATCGGCTTGCGGCGCAGCTTGGAGCTGATCCAGCGGCCCAGTGTCCGGCGGATCGCCTGCTGCAGCTTGTATTCGTCCTTCGTGCCCTTGTTCAGGGCATCCTGGATCGCCTCGGTGATCTTCGGCTTGATCGTGTCGAAGACCTTGTCGTTCTCCGCCACGCCACGGGTGTGGATGACGGGGCCGGCCAGGATCGACTGGTTCTTGGCATCGACGGTCAGGAACACGGACACGAAGCCCTCGCCGGCGAGCACGCGGCGGTCCTCGAGGTCGGCCTCGGTCACGGTGCCGACCGAGGACCCGTCGACGAAGACGTAATCGCAGTCGACGGCGCCCACGACTTCGGCGTGGCCGTTCTTCAGATCGACGACCCAGCCGTCGTCGGCCAGCACGATGTTCTCCTCCGGCACGCCGGTGGCCTGGGCCAGCTTGGCGTTGGCGATCAGGTGACGCCATTCGCCGTGGACGGGGAACACGCCCTTGGGCTTGACGATGTTGTAGGTGTAGAGCAGTTCGCCGGCCGATGCGTGGCCGGACACGTGCACGTTCGCATTGGCCTTCGAGATCACCGTGGCACCGGCCTTCATCAGGCCGTTGATGACACGGGAGACCGAGTTCTCATTGCCCGGGATCAGCGAGGAGGCCAGGATGACGGTGTCATCGCTGTTGAGCTGGATCCGGTGGGTGCCGTTGGCCATCCGCGACAGGGCGGCCATCGGCTCGCCCTGCGAACCGGTGCACATGAGCACGACCTGGTCCTCCGGCAGGGAGTCGACGTCCTTGAGGTCGACCAGCACGCCGAAGGGCACGTTCAAATAGCCCAGCTCCTGGGCGATCTTCATATTGCGGACCATCGAGCGGCCCACCAGGCAGACCCGACGTCCGTGTGCGCTGGCGGCGTTGAGGACCTGCTGGACGCGGTGGACGTGGCTGGAGAAGGACGCCACGATGATCCGGCCCTCGGCCTGGCCGAAAAGCGACTCCAGGACGGGGCCGATGTTCTTCTCCATCTTGGTGAAGCCGGGGACTTCGGCATTGGTGGAGTCGGTCAGGAACAGGTCGATGCCCTCTTCGCCCAGCCGGGCGAAGGAGCGCAGGTCGGTGATCCGGCCGTCCAGCGGCAGCTGGTCCATCTTGAAGTCGCCGGTGTGCAGGCAGGTACCGGCCTCGGTGCGGATGCACACGGCCAGGGCGTCGGGAATCGAGTGGTTGACCGCGACGAATTCCAGGTCGAAGGGACCCAGTTGGTCCTTGTCGCCCTCGTGGACCACGCGGGTCACTGCCTTGATGCGGTGTTCCTTGAGCTTGGCCTCGACCAGAGCCAGGGTCAGCACCGAACCCAGGATGGGGATGTCCTTGCGGTTGCGCAGCAGATAGGGCACCGCGCCGATGTGATCCTCGTGGCCGTGCGTGAGCACCATGCCCACGACGTCCTTCCAGCGGCCCTCCAGATAGCTGAAGTCCGGCAGGATCAGGTCGACGCCTGGCTGCTCTTCCTCGGGGAAGAGCACGCCACAGTCGACGATGAGGAGTTTGCCGTGGAATTCGTACACGGTCATATTGCGGCCGACTTCGCCCAGGCCGCCCAGGGCGACGATGCGCAGTGCGTTTCGATCGAGCTTCGGGGGTTCGCCCAGCTCCGCCAGTAGATCTCTCACTGAAGTATTCTGCTCCCTAACAATTCCGTGCGCAGGAACTCGACCTGGTCCTCCGTTGCCGGCAGGACGGGCAGTCGGGTCGCGCGGTTCTCTATCAGGCCCTGGAGCTCGAGTGCGGCCTTGGCCGCGACCACTCCGGGCATATGGTTCATGATCGTGTCGACGACGGGCACCAGTTCAAGCGCCAGCTGTCGTGCCGTGGCCATTTCGCCTACGTGCGCGGCGGCCACCATCCGTGAAATCTGTGGTGTTGCGACGTGTCCGACGACGGACACGACGCCGATCGCTCCGGCCGCCAGCAGCGGCCAGTTCAGGGCGTCCTCGCCGGAATAGTAGACCAGGGGCGAACGCCCCATGACCTCCATGGTCGAGGCGATATCGCCCTTGGCATCCTTGACGGCCAGGATATTCGGGTGGGTTCCCAGTTCGACCAGGGTGTCGACGGTCAGCGGAATACCGGACCGACCTGGAATATCGTACAGCATAATGGGAAGGTCCGTTGCCTCGGCCACCGTCTTGGCGTGCGCGATGACACCCGCCTGGCTGGGCTTCGAATAGTAGGGAGTGACCACCAGCAGGCCGTGGGCACCCACCGCCTTTGCCCGTCCGGCCAGTTCGATCGTGTGACGGGTGTCGTTGCTACCGACGCCGGCGATGATCCGGGCCCGCTCACCGACCGCGGCGAGCACACAGGACAGCAGTTCGTCCTTCTCATCGTCACTGGTCGTCGGGGACTCCCCCGTGGTGCCGGAGACGACGAGCATATCGCAGCCCTGATCGACCAGATGCCGGGCCAATCCCGCGGTCGCCGAGAAGTCGATGCCACCGGCCTCGTCGAACACCGTCGCCAGAGCCACACCGACCGTACCGAAAGCGGAGATAGCCGTCCTCGCTTCACCGTCACCCATAATCGCCATGGGCCCAGTTTAACCGGCTGCACCGCAGGTGTGCATGGCGGGACGCGAAAGTCGGTGACATCCGCAACACGATGACGCAGCATGGCAGACTTGCGGGCATGATGCATCCAGCGGATTTCGTCTCGGTCGAGAACGCCGGCGTCCCCGGCAGGCTGGCCCCCTTGACCTTCACGGTGCCGGCGGGCACTGCGAGCGCACTGACGGGGCCCAACGGCAGCGGCAAGACCACCGCGCTGCGCCTGGTCGCCGGGCTCGAGGCCCCCGCCGGCGGCCGCATACAGGTGGCAGGTGCCGCTCCCGACAGGCGCAGCGCGGCCTTCCGCGGCCTGGTCGCGACCTTCTTCGACACCACGCCCCTGGATCCCGCCCTGACGTTTTCCGAGCACGCCGGGGTCCTGGCCGCCAGCTGGGCATCCCAGGATCCCGGGGTGCGCGCCCGCTATGGCGATTACGCCGCAGCGCTGGGCGTGGCGCACCTGGCCGAACGCTTCCCCCATGAGATGTCCTCGGGCGAGCGCCAGCTCATGCGCCTGTCACTGGTGTTGGCCAGGCCGGCCCGGCTGTTGCTCCTCGATGAGCCGGAGGGCCGGCTGGCCAAGGGCGTGATCGGCGTGCTCGCGGGACTGTTGCGCGAGCGCCTGGATACCGGCGACACGGTCCTGGTGTCCACGCATCGACCCGATCTGGTCACGGGATTGGGCGCCGCCGAGGTGAAGGTGGGAGAGGCCTGATGGCCACGAGAGCGCACCGCGGCGCCGAGCTGGGCTACCGCGTCTATCTCCTGCTCATGCTCGTTGCCGTGGTGGGCGCCCCCTCCTATCTGGGGATGCTGGGCCTGGTCCGCGCTCGACTGGCGGTTCTCGCGGGGCTCGCCCAGCTGAGCGAGCCGCTGGCCCCGGCCCTGCTGGCAGGTTGCGCGGCGCTGGGTCTGAGCCTGGCCACGCGCGGCGGACTGCAGGCGCCCGGGGCGTTCCGGCTGGCGACCCTGCTCGATTCCCCGCGGGCGCGCTCCTCCTGGCTGCTGCCCCGACTGCTCTGGCCCGTCGCCGGTGTCGCGGCTCTGACCTGTCTGCTGTGTTCGATCCCGGCCGCAGCCGGTGCCGGGGCCTGGTGGACGGCCTGGGCCCTGCTGCTGATCTCCGGTACCACTCTGGCGAGTCTGGTCTGCGCGGCCGGCGTGCTCGTGGCCCGGCGCACCCTGTTATCCGCCCTGGGCGCGGCGTGGGCCCTGACGGCCGTCCTCACAGCTGTAGCCCTGAGCGGGGGCTTCGCCTCGGCGCGGTTCGGTGCGGCGTCCGGCTTCGCCGCGGCCCTGGGCTGGGCCTGGGCGGGTCCCGTGGTGTTCGCCTCCACGGTGGCCTGTGCTCTGGGCTGTGTACTCGCCGCAGGCGCGCTCGTCGGCGCACTGCGCCACCTCGACGAATCGGCACTGCTCGAACGTTGTGGGGCCGCATCCGCTTGGCGCGGGGCCATGCTGACAGGCGATCCGGTGGCAGCGTCCCTGGCCTGCGCCGAGGCCCCCGTCCACCTGGCGCGGCTGCCCCGGGACGGACGGGGCGGGCGGCGGAACACTGCGCACAGGTCCACAGCGTTCGCTCTGTTGCGCGCGGCGCTCCCCCGGGTACGGGCGACGGGTCTCGGCGCGCTGCGCCGGCCGCAGTCGCTGCTCCTGGCCGGGGTCGCAGCGCTCGGGGCCGGCCTCGCCCTGGGGACGACGGGGCTGGTCGACGAGCGGCTGCTGTGGCTGCCCCTGAGCTGTTTCGTCTTCCTGGCCAGCTGGGCCCGGGCCCCCTTCGATGCCGCGCTCAGTGCTGCGGCCAGGGTGCAGGAGTCCGATCTCTCCGGCCTGCCACCGGCTCTGGAGTTCACAGCGGTACTCGCAGTGCCGTTTCTCCTCCTCGCACTGCTCACCTTGCTGGGGACCTGGGCGCCTGCCATCGTGGGCCTCATCCCCGGATCCGGCGCCCTGTTGCCCCGTGCCATCCTGATGGTCCCAGCGCTTGTGGGGCTGCGCGTCCGCGGGCTCCTGGCCCCGCCCCTGCCACTGTCGCGGCTGGCCTCGATTCCCACGGCCTTCGGCGATATGCAAGGACTGCGGGTTCTGTCCTGGGTGCTCGACGGGCCGCTGCGCCTTGGCCTGTTGGCGGCATGCGCCGCGCTGGCCTGGTCGCATCCGCTGATCCTGGCGGCGCTGGCCGCAGCGCTGGCCTACTATGCCTGGTTCGGCGTGCACCGCAGGGTCCGCAGCGCCTGAGGTGTTCCACCGGGTGTGCCGGACCGCGGGCAGCACCGGGTGTGCCGTGTGCCATGACAGACTGGGATCATGAGTCGAGCAGACCCGCCCGTGCGCACTTCCCCCGCTTTCCGACTGGCGCCGCCGGGACGGGATCTGGGCGTCGACCTGGCCCGTGGCCTGGCCCTGTTCGCGATGTTCGCCACCCATATCCTGCCCTTGGCCGGTGCGGACGGACAGCCCGCCTTCGCCGGGCATTTCGCCGGGCGCGCCTCCGCGTTGTTCGCGGTGCTGGCCGGTTGCTCCATCGTCTTGTCGACTCGCCGCCCGCTGGGTGCCGGCCGCTTCGGCCAGGCCGCGGCGGGCCTGGTGGTGCGCGGTGTCATCATCGTCATCATCGGCCTGGCCCTGGGCGAGGTGACCAGTTTCCTGGCGATCATCCTGAGCGTCTACGGCCTCATGTTCGTCCTGGCCGCAGCCTTCCTGCCCGCGCCCACCTGGCTGTTGGGCGTGCTGGCGCCGGTCTGGCTGACGGTCTCCCCCGTTCTCAGCTTCCTCATCCGCCGCAGCCTGGGACTTGCCGCCGACCACCGTGTCCCCGACCTGACCTCCGCACTGCATCCAGGGGAGTTGTTCACCGCAATCGCCCTGACCGGCTACTATCCGGCCCTGCAGTGGTTCGGCTATGTGCTGGCGGGGATGTTCGTGGCCCGGTTGTTCTACGGCGATCCTCACCGCGGTACCGACTCCCGGCAGCACGGACTCACCATCGACGCAGCGCTGGTGGCGGCGGGAGCAGTCCTCGCCCTGGTCGCTCGCGGCCTGTCCGCCCTGCTCCTGCCACTGGCCCGACCGGCGCTCGAGGCGAGCCTGGCCGGCCGGCAGCGGGACCTCGCGCAGATCCTGGTGGAGGGCAACTTCGGACTGACTCCCACGGATTCCTGGTGGTGGCTGACGATCTGCGCTCCGCACAGCGGCACACCGTTCGATCTGCTGCACACCGCAGGCGCAGCGCTCGCGGTGCTGGGACTGTGTCGGCTGATAGCGCGCGGTCTGAAACGCCCGGGGATCGGGCGGCAGGGTGCCGGTCCGTCCCTGATCCTGGCCCCGGTGACCGCACCCGGCTCGATGCCGCTGAGTATGTACGCGATCCACGTCGTCGTCTTGGAGATTACCGCGGCGGCGGGTCTGGCCGCCTGGCCCGAGTACGCGACCCACCTCCTTCTCCTGGCCGCCGTGGCGATTCTCTGGCGCGCCTGGGTCGCGCCGCGGGGCCCGCTGGAGTCCCTCATCCACATCGCAGTGTTGCCGGTGCGCGCACTGAGCCGGTGAGCCCGCGCGACCGCGCCGGGGTCCGCAGGGCCCGCCCGGCCCTCCCCGGACCCGGACTGCAGGCCATCTCACTTCACCTATACCCCCTGGGGGTATATGGTGGATGTGAGTGAGACAGAGGAGGACCCTTGGATATGCAGACCAGCCACACGGTCAGCGACCCCGTGTGCGGGATGACGATCGATCCGGCCACCGCCGCGGCCCACGAGGACGTCGGCGGTCACACCTATTACTTCTGTTCGGAGCACTGCCACCACACGTTCCTGGCCGATCCGGCCACGTACACGGGGAGCGCCGAACACTCCCAGCACGAAGGACACGGGCACAGCGCACACACGCACCACGGCGCCGCCGAATCCCACAGTGCACATGAGCACGAGGCACACGAGCACGATCCCAGCGCACACGCCGGGCACGACGCCCACGAGCACGCGCACCATCACACGGCCGCACAGACCACTGCGACACAGACGGCTACGGCACAGACCGCCCCGGCCGCCGGCGCCGCACATGGCACCACACATGGCACCGCCACCGAATACACCTGTCCGATGCACCCGGAGATCCGCCAGGACCATCCGGGGACGTGCCCCAAGTGCGGCATGGCCCTGGAACCCGTGACGGTCACCGCCGAAACCGGGCCCAATCCGGAATTGGTCGACATGACGCGCCGCTTCTGGATCTGTGCGGCGCTCGCAGTGCCGATCATGGTCTTCTCCATGCTCTTGCCCATGGTCCCGGCGCTGGCCGGCCTGGTCCCCATGGGGGTCTCGGCCTGGATCCAGTTCGCCCTGGCCACTCCGGTGGTCCTGTGGGGTGCCTGGCCGTTCTTCCGCCGCGGCTGGGATTCCGTCCGCCACCGCTCCCTGAACATGTTCACGCTGGTCTCCCTGGGCGTGGCCGCGGCCTATCTGTACAGCCTGGTCGCCCTCCTGGCCCCCGGTGTGTTCCCCGATTCGATGAAGATGCACGGGCACGTCGAGGTCTACTTCGAGGCCTCCGCCGTCATCGTCGCCCTGGTGGCGCTGGGCCAGGTGATGGAGCTGCGCGCCCGCGAGACCACCTCGGGCGCCATTCGGGCGCTGATGGATCTGGCACCGGCCACCGCGCTGCGGATCGAGGCCGACGGGACCGAACACGAGGTCCCCGTCGAGCACCTGCAGCCCGGCGATACCGTGCGAGTGCGCCCCGGTGAGAAGATCCCCGTTGACGGCACCGTCATCGACGGGCGCAGCAGCGTGGACGAGTCGATGGTCACCGGAGAGTCCCTGCCCGTGGCCAAGACCGCCGGGGACGCCGTCGTCGGCGGCACCGTCTCCGGCAGCGGCACCCTGCGGATTCGGGCGGAGAAGCTGGGCGCCGATTCGACCCTGGCGCGCATCGTCGACATGGTCGCCCACGCCCAGCGCTCCCGCGCGCCCATCCAGTCGCTGGTCGACAGGGTATCGGCCGTATTCGTTCCGACCGTCATCGCCGCAGCCGTCATCGCCTTCATCGTCTGGATGCTGGTGGGCCCGCAGCCGCGCCTGAGCCATGCCCTGGTCGTCGCGGTCAGCGTGCTCATCGTCGCCTGCCCGTGCGCCCTGGGCCTGGCCACCCCCATGTCGATCATGGTCGGGGTGGGCCGTGGCGCCAGAGCGGGCGTGCTGATCCGCGATGCCGCAGCCCTGCAGACCATGGAGCGCGTCGACACGATCGTCGTCGACAAGACCGGCACCCTGACCGAGGGCAGCCCCAGCCTGACCGGCGTCGTGCCCACCGGTCAGCTCGACGAGCAGCGGGCCCTGACATTGGCGGCGGCCGTCGAGTCGTCCTCCGAACACCCCCTGGGGGCGGCGATCACCGCTGCGGCCCGCGAGCGCGGCCTCGACGTGCCGAGCGCCACCGAGTTCGATTCGGATCCCGGCGGCGGGGTGCGCGCACAGGTCTCCGGGCACGAGGTGAGGGTCGGCAATGCCGGCTACGTCGCCTCGGCCGGGGACGACGGGCTGCCCGCCGAGCTGCACGGTCGGGCCGATGAGATGCGCGCCGATGGGGCCACCGCGGTCTATCTGGGAGTCGACGGGGAGATCGCGGCGATCCTGGCGATCGCCGATCCGATCAAGGAGACCACTCCCGCGGCGCTGCGCGAACTGCACGAGCAGGGACTGCGCATCATCATGCTCACCGGCGACAATGAGACGACCGCGCGGGCCGTCGCGCAGCGCCTGGGCATCGACGAGGTCCGCGCCGGCGTACAACCGCAGGACAAGAGCGATGTGGTCGGCGAACTCACCGCCGCCGGGCGGACCGTCGCGATGGCCGGCGACGGGGTCAACGATGCTCCAGCCCTGGCCCGGGCACATGTCGGCATGGCCATGGGCACCGGCACGGACGTCGCGATGGAGGCCGCCGGCATCACCCTGTTGTCGGGTGATCTGGGCGGGATCGTGCGCGCCAGGTCACTGTCGCGGGCCACGATGCGCAACATCCGGCAGAACCTGGTCTTCGCCTTCGTCTACAACGCGATCGGCATCCCGGTCGCGGCCGGCGTGCTGTACCCGGTGTTCGGACTGCTGCTCTCGCCGATGCTGGCCGCGGCCGCCATGGCCCTGTCCAGCGTCAGCGTCATCACCAATGCGGCGCGCCTGCGCCTGGTGCGCCTGGAGCACCGCGCGGCGGACTGAACTCGCTGCTACCAGTCGATGCCAAGCATCTGCGAGCACCGATCCCAGTGTTCGGCGACGATGTCCGGATCGTAGACCTGGGGTTTGGTCAGCCCGATCCGGCCCGGCGCGCGATAGTACTCGCCGGGCTGCCAATCGGCCTTCGGATTGCCCTCGATGAAGAACCGGAGGCGCTCGCCGGCCGTTTCCGGCGAGTCGAAGAAGCCGCTGAAGGCTCCCGTGTAGAGCGTGTGCAGATAGCCCCTGGCCTGCGCGGCGAAACTCGTCCGCACGAGCCCCGGATGGAAGGCCACAGCGGAGACGCCCCGGGAGCGAAAGCGCTTGTGCAGACCGCGGGTGAAGATGATGTTCGCCAGCTTCGCATTGCCGTAGGCACGGTTCGGGGTGAATGCCCGCCAGGTGTTCAGGTCGTTCAGATCGAGGCGGGCATAGAGCCGGGCGGCGATACTGGCGGTGTTGACGATGCTCGCCCTGCTGTCGACGAGGATGTCCATGAGCTCATGGGTCAACAGCATTCCGGCCAGATGATCGACTTGGAAGGTCCGTTCGTACCCGTCGACGGTCAGCGCCCGGTCCTTGAACAGCGCTCCGGCGTTATTGGCAAGCACATCGATCCGGTCGCAGGTCCGCCGCAGTTCGGCTGCCAGCGACCGGACCTCGTCCAAGCACGCGTAGTCGGCCACATGGTGTTCCACGCCGAGGGACTGTGCGATGCGCAGGGTCTTCTCCGCCGACCGCCCGATCAGGATGAGGCGGACGTCGCCGGCCGCGAGCTGCGCCGCAGCGGCCGCACCGATCCCATCACTGGCACCGGTTATCACAATGGTTCGAAGCGCCAACGGCGCACCCCCTGCTCGGTGTCCGGTCCTCGTGTGGGTCCAGCGTAGCCTAATCGCCCGTTTCCGGGCCCTCGTGCGGCCCTTCGGCCTGCTGCACCGAAACCCGCGAGATGCGCCTGCCGTCGACCGCTGCGACCCGCAGCAGCGCATCACCGATCCGCACGACATCGCCCACGCGCGCCAGTCGGCCCAAGCGTTCGACCATGAGACCCGCAACGGTATCGGCGGTCCCGCGCGGCAGTTCCAGACCCGTGGCCTCCTGGAAGTCCACCAGGTTCAACCGGCCAGACACCGTGCCACCGTGCCCGGCGGCCAATTCGGTGCGGGCGTCGTATTCGTCGAACACCTCGCCGACGACCTCCTCGACCAGGTCCTCGAAGGATACGATTCCGTCGGTTCCGCCGTATTCGTCGACAACCACCGCGATCTGGTCGCCGGCCGCGCGCATTTTCGTCAGGGTCGGCAGCACCCTGGCAGATGAGGGCACGAACAGGATGGGCCTGATGATTGTGGTGATGGATGCCTGCGGATCCTGCAGCGCCGCCTCGAGCAGATCGCGGACGTGGACGAAGCCGGCGACGGAGTCGAAGGACTCACCGACCACCGGATACCGGGAGAAGGGCTGTTCGCGCACGCGTTCGGCGGCCCGGCCGATGCTCAGGTCCGCGTCCAGCGTGGAGACGGCCGGCCGGGGCGTCATGACCTCGGAAACCTGCCGACCCCGGAGCGAGAGCACATCGTCGAGCATCTTGCGTTCGGCCGCCGGCATCCGTTCATCGGCTGCCACCAGACTGCGCAGTTCCTCGTCGCCGACGGCCTGGCGCTCCTGCTGTGGGTCACCGCCGAGCAGTTTTACCACCAGGTTCGTCGATATCGAAAGGAACCAGATGACCGGGCGCAACAGCCGCGCCAGGCCGCCCACCAGGGGGCCCACCGCATAGGCCAGCCATTCATTGCGCTGCAGGGCGATGCGTTTGGGCGCCAGTTCCCCCAGCACCAGGGACAGGTAGGAGATGATGAGGGTCAGCAGCACCGTGGCCAGCACACCGGCGACATTGGCCGGCGCCCCCAGAGCTGTGAACAGAGGGGCGACATAGGGTGCGATCGCCGAAGCGCCGAAGGCCGCAGAGGCGAATCCGGCGACCGTCACGCCGATTTGCACGGCGGACAGGAAGGTGTTGGGGTTGCGCGCCAGGGCGGCCAGTTTCGCCCCGCGGGGCCCACGGGATTCGAGTTCGGCGATCTGGCCGGCGCGCAGGGTGACCAGTGCCATCTCCGTGGCGGAGAAGAACCCGCCGATGAGCACGAAGACGAACACCAGCACGATGTTGAGGACGAGCTCACCCATGACCGGCCCGACGCTGTTCCCGTTCCAGCCCGATCGCCTTGCGCATGTTCTCCCTGGCGCGCTTGCGGTCGCCCGCCGCATCGTAGGCGCACGAAAGGTTGAACCAGGACTTCCACTCATCGGGCGCGGCCGAGGCCTCGGCCCGGTACTTTTCGAATTCCGCATCCGCGGCGGCACGGTCGATCCGACCGCCCGGGGAGCGCGGCAGATCGTCCACCGGCAGTTCGCCCCGGGATTCGAGGATGCCGGCCAACCGCTCCATGGAGGTGCCGAACATGAGTTCGCGGATCAGCGCCCAGGCGCCGATGATGGGCAGGACGACCAGGGCCGCTCCCATCACCTTGGCGATCGGCTGGGAGTCGGTGAGCATGATCCAGGCGCGCTGGAGCATGAAGACGAAGTACAGCAGCAGGCCCAGCGATACGATGAGCGCGCCGATCTTCGCCTTGGACATTTTGAAGGCCGCCATCAGATGTCCAGCACCGTCTCCAGGCCCACGCTCAGCCCCGGGTGCGCGGCGATGCGCCGCACCGCCTCGATGATGCCGGGCATGAACGATTCGGTTGCGAAGGAATCCGTGCGGATCGTCAGCGCGTCGTGGGCCGAGCCGAAGTGGATCTCCTCGGTCGCGTTCATCCCCAACTGGCGAATCGAGTGCACGTGGATGCCGTCAACCACTGCCCCACGCCCGCCCAGCGGATCGGAGGCTGTGGCGTCCGGCACCGCGGACAGGCCCGCGGTGGTGCGCGCCGCGGCGATGCGCTGGGCCGTGGTCACCGCGGTGCCCGAGGGCGCGTCGAGCTTGCGCGGATGGTGGATCTCCACCACCTCGGCGGAATCGAAATAGGGCGCGGCGAGTTCTGCGAACTTCATCGCCAGCACCGCGCCGATCGAGAAGTTCGGCGCCACCAGTACACCCACCCCGGGGTGGGTGTCCACCAGCTCGCGCAGCGCGGCCAATTTGTCCGCATCCCAGCCGGTCGTGCCCACCACCGTGTGGATGTCATGACCCACCAGGAAGCGGACATTGGCCTCGCTGGCCGCCGGCACCGTCAATTCGACGGCCACCTCGGCGCCGGAGTCCAGTACCGTCTCCAGGGCGTCGCCACTGCCCAGTGCGCAGGCCAGCTCCAGCCCCTCAGCCGCCTCAATCGCCGCCACGGCGTGCGAGCCCATGCGCCCGTGCGCCCCGATGACCGCAACCCGGATGTCTGCCATTACGTGTCCTCCCACCAGATGGAATCAGGTTGAAACCGCAGCCCGCCCTCGGGCCGGGCCCCGTCCCATTGTTCCAGACAGCGCCACCACCTGGAACGGGACCGGCCCACACCGCGGTGTCGGCGGGATCACACCCGGCGTAGTCTGAGCTGTGACCACGTGGTTCATCGGGCCGGCGACGCGAAGGACGGCAATGTTCAAACAGATCCTCTGGCCGGTCCTCGTCCCCTCCGTGCTGGTCAACATCGGCCTGGGCGCAGTGGTGCCGGTCCTGGTGCTCGCCGCGCTGAGCGTGGGGGCCACTCAGGCCTTCGCCGCGATCATCGTGGGCCTGGCCGGAGCGGTCTCCCTGGCCGGCACCGTGCCCGCGGGGATCCTGATCGACCGACTGGGAGATCTGCGCGCCATGCTCGCCGCCACCGGCGCCGCGATCGTCGTCACCGCTGCCACGGTGTTCGCCCTGGCGGCCGATCAACCCTGGTCCCTGGCCGTCTACACCCTGTCCATCATGGCCCGCGCACCGATCAACGACGTGTGGACACTGGCCCGCCAGGCCTATGTCGCCGACACCGTGGAGCCCCGGCACGTGAGCCGGGCCATGACCGCCCTGGGCGGAAGTATGCGCGTGGGCAATCTGGTCGGCCCGATGCTCTCCGCGGGCCTACTGCTGGTCTTCCCGATCTGGACGGTCTTCGTGTTCTCGGCGTTGGCCGCGCTGGCCGCCGTCATCGTCATGTCCCTGCCGATCGGCCGGGCCACACCCAGGGCCCGGGGCCCGGTCGCCGGGGCACCTGCATCGGAGACGGCACCGCAGCGTCCGACCGGCCCGGCAGCCGCCGACACCGCCGCAGGCGGCAGCGCCGCCGGCTCCCCGGCGGAGTCCTCTCCGCATTCGCACGGCCCACGCATCAGGGACTTGGACGTGCGCTGGGACTCCGTCTGGTTGGCCGGGATCGGCATCGCGACGCTGACGGTGGCCAGGGCCGGTCAGCCGATCATCGTGCAGCTGTGGGGCGTGCACATCGGGCTGCACGAATCGGCGATCTCCCTGCTCATCGCCCTGGGCGCCGCCCTCGAACTCATCATCATGTTCCTGGGCGCCTACCTCAAGGACCAGCTGGGCCGCACCACGACACTCATCACCTGCCTGGCCGTGTTCGGCGCGGGCTTCCTCATCATGGTGCTACTGCCCACCGGCGGCGGATTGATCGCAGCGGCCATCGTCATGGCGCTGGGCAACGGCCTCGGCGCGGGCATCAACCTGACCGTGGGCGCCGATCTCAGCCCCGAGGCCGGCCGCGCCAGATTCCTGGGCGTGTGGGCACTGTTCAACAACCTCGGCAAACTGGGCGGCCCATCGCTGATCTCCGTGCTGATCGCCGCCTCCGGGATCCGCTTCGGGATCCTGGCCACCGGGGTCACGGCGGTGGCCGGTGCAGCCTGGGTTCTCGTCTGGCGGCGCCGGATCGGCCTGCCGGGCCGCCAGCGCAGAATCGGGACACCCCCGACCGATCAGTGAGATTTTCTCCGGAAAAACCCTCCGACCCCTTTTCTGAACGAGCATCCAGCGTTATAGTGGAGCCATTTCTACCGAACGTAGAACCACCTCAACACGAAGGAGTGTCATGGCCGTTCAGGCTTCCGACGCTCCGGCCCTCGCGGGCCGGGGCAGGGTCCTCCTGGGCACTGTACTGGCCCAGCTGGGGCTCGGCACCGTCTACTCCTGGTCCATCCTCAACCCGCCTCTGGCACAGCGCCTGCTGGGCGACCACACCCAGACATTCGGCATCGCGATCACCTTCTCCATCATGATGATCTGCCTGTCGGTGTCCACTCTGTCGATCGGCTGGCTGCAGGCCAGATTCGGCGTCCGCAAGGTCCTGGTGGCCTGTGGCATCGTGCTGGCCTGCGGACTGTTCGTCTCCGGCTTCGTGGGCAATGTCTGGCTGCTCTACCTGTTCGCCGGGATCGTCGTCGGCGCCGCCGACGGTGTGGGCTACCTGCTGAGCCTGACGAACTGTCTGCGCTGGTACCCCGACAGGGCCGGCACCATCTCCGGGGTCTCCGTGGGCGCCTACGGCGTGCCGGCCGTCATCCTGCCCTTCGTCGTCACCCCGGTGCTCGGGGATGCGGCGTCCGGCTACCCCGGGCTGACCATGTGCTTCATCATCTGGGCGGTCGTCGCACTGCTGCTCATCGCCGGCGGCGGACTGCTGCTGCGCGATGCCCCGCACACGGGCAACGCCGGTCAGGCAGCCGGCGAATACACCCGCGGGCAGATGCTGCGCACGCCCCAGTCCTATCTGCTGTTCATCGGCATCACCGCGTTCTGCTTCGCCGGCCTGTTCATCATCGGCAACGCCGGCGGCGCCGCCCTGTCGGGGCCCACGGCCACTGACCGGCCCACGGCCTATCTGATCGGCACCGCGATCAGCCTGGTGTCGCTGGTCGCCGTGGTCAACACGATCGGCAGGTTCTTCTTCGGCTGGCTCTCGGACCACATCAAGCGCACCCTGATCGTCGCCGTCGCCCTGAGCGTCCTGGCGGTCTTCGCGCTGCTGTTGGGTCTGACGTGGCTGCCCAGCCCCTGGCTGTACATCCTGGGGTTCCTGTTCTTCGGCGCGGCCTTCGGCGGGTGCATCACCATCTACCCGGCCATCGTCGGGGACTTCTACGGGCACAACAACCAGTCGAAGAACTACTCGGTGATCTACCAGGGCTTCGCGGCCGGCGCCGTGATCACCCTGATCTTCAATTCGCTCATGGCCGCAGGCGCCCTGACGTTCGGCACCGCGCTGCTCATCGGCTGCGCATTCATGGCCCTGGCCGCGGTAATCCTGTTCGCCATCAGAGCGCCCGGCGCACCACCACAGACCGGCGGCCCGGACGGACCGGCGCCCGCCACACCATCGACCACACACGTCACACAGAAGTAGGAGGCACATACCATGACGGAGCAAACCGCCACCCCGGTCGTCGACTTCGCGGCGATCAGGGATTCCCAGGGCAAGGACGTCCAGGGTCCCATCAGCGTGCTCGACGAGAACCACAGGATCGTCGACCAACAGGTCTTCGACACCTTCACCGACGAGGACCTGACCGACCTGATGCAGAAGATGCTCTGGGAGCGCACTCTGCACGACCAGACCACGATCTTCTCCCGCCAGGGCCGCCTGGGCTTCTATGCCCCGACCATCGGACAGGAGGCCAGCCAGATCGGCAGCGTCACCGCGTTCGAGGCGATGGACTACCTGTTCCCCACTTACCGCGATCTGCCCCAGATGATCCAACACGGGGCCATCACCGTCGAACAGGGTTTCCTGTGGTCGCGCGGCCACGTCGAGGGCAACCGGATCGCCGACGGCGTCCGCAGCTGGTTCCCCCAGATCATCATCGGCGCCCTGCACGTGCAGGCCGCAGGGGCGGCCCTGGGGATGAAGATGAACGGAGAGCCGAATGTCGCGTTCTCCTATTCCGGCGACGGCTCGACCTCGCAGGGCGATACCTATGAGGGCCTGAACTTCGCCGGGGTCTACCGGGCGCCCCTGGTGATGATCATCCAGAACAACGGCTGGGCCATCTCGGTGCCCCGCGAGCGCCAGACCGCGTCCCGGACCCTGGCACAGAAGGCCTCGGCCGCCGGTGCCCCGGCCGTCCAAGTCGATGGGATGGACGTGCTGGCCGTGCACGCGGTGGCCAGGGCCGCGCGCGCATACGCAGCGGCGGGCAACGGTCCGGTGCTCATCGAACAGCTGACCTACCGCTTCGGCCCACATTCCTCGGCCGGCGACGATCCGAGCCGCTACCGCACCCACGATGAGGAACAGCCCTGGCTCGAACGCGATCCACTCAACCGGATGCGCGATCTGCTCACCGAGAAGGACCTGTGGTCCCTCGAGCAGGAGGCCGAACTGACAGAGAAGTACAAGAAGGAGTTCCGCGCCGCCATCGCGGCCGCGGAGAAGGCGCCCAAGCAGACGGTCGAGGAGTTCCTGAGTAACACCTTCGAGGTCCCCACCCCGAACATCCGCGAACAGATCGCAGCAGCAGGCGAGCGGGAGGGAAACTGACATGACGACGCGTTCATACATCCAGGCCATCACCGACGCCCTGGACCTCAAATTGGCCGACGATGAGAAGACCCTGATCTTCGGCGAGGACGTGGGAAAGAACGGCGGCGTGTTCCGCGCCACCCAGGGCCTGCAGGACAAGCACGGCACCGATCGGGTGTTCGACACCCCGCTGGCAGAGTCCGGCATCCTGGGCTTGGCGATCGGGCTGGGCGCCACCGGCTGGCGCCCGATCCCGGAGATCCAGTTCATGGGCTTCACCTTTGAGGCCGTGGACTCCCTGGTCGGGCAGATGTCGCGCAATCGGTTCCGCACCGCCGGCGCGCTGACCCAGCCGATCACGGTGCGCACGCCCTATGGCGGCGGGACCCACACGGCCGAGCTGCACTCGGACAGTCTGGAACACCTGTTCACCGGAGTCCCCGGCCTGCGCGTCGTGGCCCCGGCGACGGCCTACGACGCCAAGGGGCTGCTGATCTCGGCGATCGAGAGCAACGACCCTGTGCTGTTCATGGAGCACCTCAAGCTCTACCGCTCCATCAAGGAGGACGTCCCCGACGGCATCTACCGCGTCCCGCTGGACACCGCGAATGTGGTGCGCGAGGGCACCGACATCACTCTGGTGGCCTATGGCGCCCAGGTCCACGAGGCGCTCAAAGCCGCCGAGGCCCTGGCCCAGGACAAGGTGTCCGCCGAGGTCATCGACCTGCGCACGATCTCCCCGATCGACACCGACACGGTCTTCGCCTCCGTGGACAAGACGGGACGACTGGTCGTGGTGCAGGAGGCGCAGAAGATGGCCGGGGTGGGCGCCCACGTCGTCTCCGCGGTCGCCGAGAACCGGATCCTGAGCCTCGAGGCCCCGATCGGGCGGGTTTCCGCGCCAGACTCCGTCTACGCCTTCGCCGCCGATGAACACGCCTGGCTGCCGAATGCCGACGGCATCGCGGCCAAGGCCCGCGAGATCCTTAGCTACTGAGCCAGCCACAACACGATTGGAGTAAGCAATGGCATTCACATTCACCATGCCGGAGCTGGGCGAGGGCCTGGCCGAGGGCACTATCTCCAGCTGGCACGTCAAGGAGGGCGAGACCGTCGCCGAGGACGACACGCTGGTCGAAATCGAGAACGACAAGTCCGTCTCCGAACTCCCCTCCCCCGTCGCCGGGACCGTGACGAAACTGGGGGCGAAGGAGGGCGAGACCGTCACCGTGGGGCAGATGCTCGTCGTCATCGACGACGGCTCCCCCGATGAACCGGCCGGTGACTCCGCGAGTGGTTCACAGAGCGCGGAGAAACAGGATGAGGATATGGCGCCCACCGGTCCCGCCGGAGCGTCCCAGCCGGCCGGCGCGGCCCCGGCAGGAGGTTCGGCCCAGGCTGCGGCCAAGGCCCCGGCCGAGGACTCTGCCAAGACTCCGGCACCCACCGAACCGCCCCTGGCCGCGGCCGCGGAACCGGCTGCGCGCGTGCTGGCCATGCCCTCGGTCCGCAGATATGCGAGGGAGAAGGGCGTGGACATCCAGGCCGTCACGCCCACCGGCTCCCACGGGCACGTGCTGCGGGCCGATATCGACAAGCTGGCGGGCGCGGGGCAAACCACCGAGCCGACAGCGTCCGGGACGCCCGCAACCGCGACCCAGGCCGCCGCTGCGACACCGGCTGCCCCTGTGGCGCCGCGCGAGGGCGACCGGCGCGAACCGTTCTCCGGCATCCACGCCGCCACCGCCAGGGCGATGGCGACCTCGCAGGCCACCATCCCGCCCGTCACCCTGTTCGGCGAGGTCGAGGTGACGAAGCTGCTGGCGCTGCGGCAGGCCTACAAGGAGCGCGCAGCCGACCGGGACATCCACCTGACCCTGCTGCCGTTCATCGTCAAGGCGCTGGTCGCTGCCCTCAAGGAGTTCCCGGCATTGAACTCCTCACTGGACATGGACGCGGGCGAACAGGTGTTCCACTCGGCGTACAACGTGGGCATCGCCACGAACACCGAGCGCGGGCTCTACGCCCCGGTGATCAAGGACGCCGATGCGAAGAACCTGTTCCAGATCGCCCAGGAGATCGGCCTGAACACCGAAACCGCCCAAGCCGGCAAGCTGACGGCCGAGCAGATGTCCGGAGCCTCCATCACGCTGAGCAATCTGGGCAGCGCGAACGGCGGCTACTTCACCCCGATCGTCAACGCCCCACAGGTCGCGATCCTGGGCGTCGGCCGGGCTGTGCCGGGGCCGTACGTGACGAAGAAGGGCAAGCTCAAGGTCGGCCAGATGCTCAAGCTCTCGCTGAGCGTCGACCACCGGGTGATCGACGGGGTGGCCGGCCAGCAGGTGCTCAACCTGCTGGTGGAGCTGCTGCACGATCCGAATCTGCTGCTGATGGAGGGCTGAACGATGAGCGAACTGGAAACCCACGGCACCGTGGTCATCGGCGCCGGACCCGGCGGTTACGTCGCCGCGATCCGCGCAGCCGAACTGGGCCAACAGGTCACCGTGATCGAACAGTCCGACACGCTGGGCGGGATCTGCCTGAACGTGGGCTGCGTGCCGTCGAAGGCGCTGATCTCCGCCGGTGAGCGGCTGCGCCAGACCAAGGACTCCAGTGTCTACGGGATCACGGCCGGGGACGTCTCATTCGACTTCACCTCGCTGCAGGACTGGAAGCAGCACAAGGTCGTAGACCGGATGACCCGCGGGGTCGCCGGCCTGTTGAAGAAACACGGGGTCGAGGTGGTGCGCGGTTCGGCCACGCTGGTCAGCGATACCGAACTGCACATCATGCCGGCCGGCCCGCAGCAGTTCATGAGCGTGTCCGATCCGCGACGGATCGCCTTCACCGATCTGATCATCGCCACGGGTTCGCGCCCGGTGGAGATCCCCGGCTTCATGTTCGGTGGTCGGGTGCTCGACTCAACGGGCGCTTTGAACCTGCCCGAGGTCCCCTCCGAGTTCGTGGTGATCGGCGGCGGGTACATCGGGACCGAGCTGGCCGGGGCCTATGCCGACTTCGGCTCCCATGTGACGATTCTGGAGGGCACCGAGCAGATCCTGCCGAACTTCGAACCGGACCTGGTCAAGGTGGTCGAGAAGCGCCTACGGGCCAAGGGCGTGGACATCCTGACCGGGGTGCGCGCGCGCCGGGCCGATCAGCACGACGACGGGGTGCACGTGTCCTACGAGAAGAAGGGCGGACAAGAGCAGACGATCGCCGCCGACTACTGCATGATCACCGTGGGCCGGACCCCCAATTCGGATGCCCTGGGCCTGGAGGCCACCAGCGTGGAGGTCGACAAGCACGGACTGATCAAGGTCGACGAGCGCGGCTTCACCGGAGTCGATCACATCTACGCAGTGGGTGATGTGACGATGGGCCCGGCCCTGGCACATATGGCCTTCATGGAGGGCAAGACCGCGGCCGGCGCAATCGCCGGACGCCCGGACGCCAATGAGTACTTCAGCGTCCCGGCCGTGTGCTTCGCGGATCCGGAGATCGCCACCGTGGGAATGACGGCCGCGCAGGCCGAACAGAACGGACTGACGGTGACCACCTCGAAGTTCCCGTTCGCCGGCAATGCCCGCGCTGTCTCGCTGGACGAGGCGGAGGGATTCGTGCGCCTGGTCTCCACCATCGACACGGGCACCCTGGTGGGTGCCCAGATCGTGGGTCCGGGCGCCTCGGACCTGATCTCGGAGTTGAGCGTGGCGGTCAACTGTCAGCTCAACGTCGAGGACGTGGCGCTGACGATCCACCCGCATCCGACCCTGGGCGAACCGATCCAGGAGGCCGCGGACATCGCATTGGGCTATCCCACGCACCTGTAGTCCTGCGCCGAGCGGCCGAGTTGCTAAGCGGCCGAGTTGCAGGGACGGCCGGGACACGCCGGGGATTGAACCCCGTTGACGGCGCGGCCCGGCCGTTCGACGTCTCCGGGTCCTCTCCCCGGACAGGTCTCAGATCTGCTGGATGCCGTGTTCGGTCGACAGCTCCACCTGGCCGCCCGGGGTGCCGAGTACAGCGCGGTAGCCGGGAGTAGACGCCTGTTCGACCTCCGCCTCGATGCCCAGCACGGCCAGGGCCGCGGCGAAGGCCTGCGGATCGGGACCGAAGAAGGCCAGCTCCTCCAGCGTGGCGACCGCCGAACCGTTACCGTGCAGGCGCTCGGCGGGGTGTACCGAATCGCGCCAGTCGATCAGGAAGGGCAGACCGCCGCCGAAGGGTAGTGGCTCGTCTGCGGCGTGCTCGGCGCGGGTCAGACGCCACTGCAGCAGGCCGCCCTCCGGGGTCGCCCGCGACATCTCGTGCACCCGGCCGACGGGGACCTCGGCTGCGTGGGCGGCGTCAACCGTGGCGGGGAAGTCCGCGGGGTGGATCGCCCAGCGCTGCAGGTGTGCGGAATCGACATTGCCCAGCTGCGATTTGCCCAGTGCGGCACCGGCCTGCTGCGGGTCCGGGCCGAGGATCTCCAGGTAGGTCCGGGAATCGGCGGGCCAACCGGCCGGCACCACGGGGACCAGGAAATTCGCGGTCCCCAGACCCACGTGGGCTCCTCCGAATTCGGGGGCCAGGCCGGTCAGCCGGGCGAATTCCGCCGTGGCCTCGGCCAGGTTGGGCACGGCGTAGACCAGGTGGTCCAGTTCGGCCGGGATCTGGGTCGCGGGCGTCTGCGGAGTCGCTCCGGTATCGGTGTTCGAAGTCATGGCGCGAACCTATCAGAGGTCCGCGCCCGTCTCCGCGCCGACGCCACAGTGTGACATCGGCTGTGTCGCCGAGATGACACCCGATTAGGCACCGCCCGGGCTTCTGGGGTTCAATGGAGCAGTGAACTTCTCTGTGTCCGCCCGTCCGCAGTGCCTGTGCTGCTGGCGCCGTCTGCACATCGACCTGATGGCAGTCACCACCTGCTGCTGTCACTGACGCGACGCCGCTGAGCGTCCCCCGTCTCCCCCGTTCACATTCCTCAGAAAGACCTTTCGTGCCTCCTTTGCGCCCCTTTGCGCGCCCACATCGGCCATTCGACCATTCCACAAGCCAACAGGACTCGGGCGCCGGCGTGCCCCCGAGCAGTCCCGGACCCACCCGCCGCGCCGTGCTCGGCGCTGGCCTGGGCCTGACCGGCATGCTGCTGCTGAGCGCCTGCACCCACCCCGATACCGCGGTGCCCGCCGGCGCGAAGCCCGTGCCCGGCGGGGTACTCGACTATTTCGAACCGCAGAGCTGGACGGTGCTCTACCCGCCGGCAGGCGGTTTCTACCCCAACGGCGGAATACTCAACAACATCACCGCGCGTCTGCTCTATCAGGATCCGCAGACACTCAAGCTCTATCCCTGGATCGCCACGGCACTGCCGCGCATCAACGCCGACGCCACCGAATACACCTTCACGTTGCGCCCCGGCATCACCTACTCCGACGGCTCGGCGCTGACCGCGCAGAACGTGGTGGACAATTTCGAGCTCTACGGCCGCGGCGACAAGGCACGCGGCCTTGCCGTGTCCGAACAGGTGACGAACTACGCCGGCGGCGAGGTGCTCGACGAACACACCGTGCGCTTCCGCTTCTCCAAGCCGGCGCCCGGCTTCGCCCAGGCGGTCTCCACGATGAACTCCGGCCTGTTGGCCGACGCCACACTGAAGCTGGACTCCGCGGGCTTCGGGCCGGGAAGTGCGGCGAAGATCGCCACCTGCGGACCCTTCGCGATCACCGCTGAACGGGTCGGCACACTACTGAGTGTGAGGGCCAGGGAGGACTACGACTGGGCCCCACCGCACTTCAAACACCAGGGCAGGGCGTACCTGGACGGGATCGACTACCGGGTCAACAAGGAGTACTCGGTGCGCATCGGCTCCCTCGTGTCCGGCCAGGTGCAGGGTGTGCGCGACATCCAGGCGCCCGACCAGGCGCGCATCAAGGACAAGGGCCTGCAATTGGTGGCCGCGCCCACCAACGGGGTCAACAACAACATCTCGTTGCGCTCCCGGCACCGCCTGCTGGCCGATATCCGGGTCCGCCGGGCCCTCATCGCCTCGATCGACCGGCAGCGGATCCTCACCAAACTGTTCACCGACACCTACCCGCTGGCCACCGGGGTCGTCGCCCGTGGGGCCGCCGGCTACGTCAAGGCGCCCGATGATGCCTGGGTCCACGATGTGGATCGCGCGAACGCCCTGCTCGATGAGGCCGGCTGGGTGCGCGGCGCCGACGGGATCCGGGTCAAGGACGGTGCGCGTCTGGCCCTGCGCTCGAACACCGCCCTGCCCCAGCCGAGGTCCAAGGAGGTGATGACCCTGGTGCAGGAGGACTTCGCACGGATCGGCGTGGGCCTGAGCATCAACGACGGGGACCAGGTCCAACAGGACCTCGATTCCCAGGACATCGAGAAGGTCCAGGTCTACCACGCGATGGTGGCCAGGGCCGACTACGACGTGGTCGCCAGCGAATGGTCGATCAACAATCGTGACGCCCTGGCCAACCACGATGAGGAATCGGGTGCCTGGGGCGATGAGGAGGTCGAGCGGATCCTGGCCCGGATCACGGGTTCTGCCAAGGCGGCCGACCGCGAGCGCGCCCTGGCCGAGTTCCAGCAGCACGTGATCGACCAGGCACTGGTCCTGCCGCTGTTCGAGGAGCCGCAGGTCTTCGGCTTCCGGCAGGAGGTCCAGGGCTTCTTCACCGAGCCAGTGGGCCGGCCCACCTTCTACAACACCTGGCTGGCCGATGGTGCGGGGAGGGGTGAGGAGGCATGACCTCGACTCCGAAGTACATTCTGGCGCGCCTGGGCCAGGCGGTCCTGGTGCTGTTCCTGGCCTTCACCCTGGCGTCCCTGCTGCTGCTGATCCTGCCAGGCGACGGCGTGATGGCCCGGTTCTCCGATCCTGCGCTGGGCCTGTCGAAAGACGAGATCGCGGGCATCAGGGCGTCCTTCGGCGCCGACCTGCCATGGTGGCAGCAGTACGCCAGCACGCTGCTGGGCTTCCTGACAGGCGATTTCGGTTTCTCCACCCAGACGGGTGCCGCAGTGTCGACGCTGGTCTCCGCGGCCCTGCCCTCGACCGCGGTCTTGGCCCTGACGGGGTTCGTCTCCGCGCTGGTCCTGGCCGTTATCGTGACCCTGGTGGCCTCTTACGGCCGGTTCCGCTGGCTGCGCGACGTGGCCGATTCCCTGCCCAGCCTGTTCATCTCCGTTCCCGTCTTCTGGCTTGGCATCATCCTGGTCGAGTTCGTGTCCTTCCGGCTGGGCTGGATCAACGTGGTCGATCCCGGGCCCTTCGAATCGCTCATCCTGCCCTCGGTGACGATTGCCCTGCCGATCTCGGCGCCGATCGCACAGGTGCTCATCCGCTCCGTGGCCGAGGTCAGGGCCCAGCCCTATGTGCGCGTCACCCGGGCCAAGGGCGCCGCGGGCGCCTGGCTGTTCGTCCACGCGGTGCTGCGCAATGCGATCAGTCCCGCGTTGACGATCGCGGGCCTGGTGTTCGGCGAACTGGTCGCCGGCGCCGTGGTCACCGAGACCGTGTTCGGGCGCAATGGGATCGGTGCGCTGACCGCGCAGGCCGTGGCCAACCGCGACAATCCCGTGCTCCTGACGATCGTGGTGATCGCAACACTGGGCTTCGTCATCGTCAACCTGCTGGTCGATCTGCTCTATCCACTGATCGACCCGCGCCTGCGCACCCGGAAGGCGGCGGCATGAACACCCCGTTGAAGAACAACAAGGCTCAGCCACGCCGTACCGCGCTGCGGAACTCCCCCTGGCTCAAACCCCTGACCCTGCTGGCCGGACTCATCGTCCTGATCCCCGTGCTGTGGGCTCTGTTCCCCGGCCTGTTCACCGGCCAGGATCCCCTGGACGGCGGATCCACCGCTTCGCTCCTGCCACCGGATGCCCAACACTGGTTCGGCACCGATCAGGTGGGCCGCGATGTCTACGCCCGGATGGTCTACGGAGCCGGCCGGTCCCTGCTGGCGGCGATCATCGCGGTGGCCGTCGGTCTGGTGATCGGTACCGCGATCGGCGTGATCGCCGGTACTCAGCGCGGCTGGATCGAGGATGTGCTCATGCGCATCGTCGACGTGCTGGTGTCCATCCCCGGCATCCTGCTGAGCCTGTCGGTGGTCATCATACTGGGCTTCGGCACCGTGAATGTGGCCCTGGCCGTGGGAATCACCGCGATCGCCCAGTTCGCTCGGCTGGCCCGCGCGCAGACCCTGGGGATCGTGCGCAGTGACTATGTCGCGGCGGCCTACGGTTCGGGGGCCAATCACACGAAGGTGCTCATCCACCACGTCCTGCCCAACGCCTCGGGTCCGCTGCTTGCCCTGGCGGTGCTGCAGCTGGGCAGCGCGATCCTGCAGATCTCGACCCTGAGCTTCCTGGGCTACGGGACTCCCCCGCCCACCCCGGAATGGGGTCTGATCATCTCCGAGGGCCGCAATTTCGTGGCCACCGCCTGGTGGCTGACCGTGCTGCCGGGCATTATCGTGATGGCGGTCGTGGTCGCGACCAACCGCCTGGGCAGCGTCCTGCGGGAGGTAGGCGAATGAACACTGGGCGAATGAACACAGCGAACAGTACCCGGAACACCGTGCACGGCGATGACACCCCGGTTCTCGAAATCGAGGATCTATCGGTGGACTACCGGTCGCGCTCCGGTGACCCCGTTCCCGCCCTGCACCGGATCAGCCTGCGCGTGCCGGCGGGCCAGACCGCGGCGGTGGTGGGCGAATCGGGTTCCGGCAAGTCGACCACGGCCTCGGCGGCCTTGGGGCTGCTGGCCGGCAATGCGGAACTGTCAGGCGGCAGTATCCGCCTGCACACGGATTCCGGCACACACGAACTCACGCAGCTCTCGCCGCGGGCGTTCAAGCGCCTGCGCGGTAAGGAGATCGGCTATGTGCCGCAGGATCCGGGCAACTCACTCAATCCGGTCAAGACGATTCTGGGCAATGTCGAGGAGTCCCTGCGCATCCACACCGATCTGGACCGCACCGCGCGCAGACAGCGGGTCGTGGACCTACTGGAGATGGTGGGGATCGACCGACCGGAGCTGCGCGCGGGTCAGTTCCCGCACGAGCTCTCCGGCGGGATGCGCCAGCGCGTGCTCATCGCCTCGGCGATCGCACTGCGCCCGCGTCTGCTGATCGCCGATGAGCCGACGTCCGCACTGGACGTGACGGTGCAGAAGCGGATCCTCGATCTGCTCGATCGGCTGCAGGCGGACACCGGGATGGGCATCCTGTTCATCACCCACGACCTCTCGGTCGCCGCGGAGCGCGCGCAGACGCTCACGGTGGTCCAGCACGGCCGGGTGCGTGAATCGGGCCCGGCGGCCGGGATCATCGCACGTCCGAAATCGGAGTACACGCGCCGGCTGCTGGCAGATGTGCCACGGCTGGAGCTGGCCGCGCTCTCCGCGACCGAGGTTCCGGCGGGCGCTGCCGCGGACACCGCCGGGGCCACCGCTGCCACGGGTGATGGTGCCGGAACGACGGACCCCGCCGCCGAACCCGTGGTCGAGGTGCACGGCATCACCAAGGTCTATGCGCGCACCGACGCCGGAGTGATCGGCAGTGAGGACGTATCGTTCACCATTCCGCGCGGAAAGACCCTGGGCGTGGTGGGCGAATCGGGTTCGGGCAAGTCCACGGTGGGCAAGATGCTCTCGGGCTATCTCAAACCGGATTCCGGTCGGATCAGGGTCGCCGACATGCCGGTGACGGAACTGCCGCCGGAGCGCGACACCGAATACCGCAGGCGCGTCCAACTGGTGTTCCAGAATCCGGCGACCGCGCTGGATCCCAAACACACGATCGGGGCGAGCCTGGCAGAACCGCTGCGCAATTTCCGGATCGGGACCAGATCGGACCGCGCCGAACGGATCGCCGAGGCGCTGCGCATGGTCGCCCTCGATCCTCAGCTGGCCGATCGACGGCCCCGCGAGCTCTCCGGCGGGCAGCTGCAGCGGGTGGCGATTGCGCGTGCGCTCATCGTCGACCCGGATGTGGTGGTCTTCGACGAGGCCGTGTCCGCGCTGGACGTCACCGTGCAGGCGCAGATCCTCGAACTCATCACCGAGCTACAGGAACGAATGGGGCTGACCTATCTGTTCATCACCCACGACCTCGCGGTGGTAGCCCAGGTCGCCCACGAGGTGCTGGTGCTCTCGCATGCCCACGAGGTCGAATCCGGGCCGACCGCCCGGGTGCTGGCGAGGCCGCGCGATGAGTACACGCGTATGCTGCTCGACGCGGTCCCCCGCGGTCTGGATTGACCTGTTCCACCGACCCTGCTGTTCCGCAGGGCCCGGCTGAGTCCGAGTACTGAATATGCAACCGCCCCGCACCTGTTCCCAGGTGCGGGGCGGTTGTCATTCAAACGCCCGGTTCGGCGGAACCGGGGTCGTGTTCGACTCAGCCGAAGAGCAGGCCCTTGGTCTGAGCGGTGGCGCGGTCGAAGCGGCCCTGGACATCGGCCCAGTTGACGACGTTCCACCAGTTCTTCACGTAGTCAGCCTTGACGTTCGTGTAGTCCAGGTAGTAGGCGTGCTCCCACATGTCCAGCTGCAGCAGCGGGATGTAGCCGACCTGCACGTTGCCCTGCTGATCGTAAAGCTGCTCGAGGGTCAGACGCTGGCCCAGCGTGTCCCAGCCCAGGATGGCCCAGCCGGAGCCCTGGATCGAGGTGGCCGTGCCGGTGAACTGGCCCTGGAACTTGTCGAAGCCACCGAACTGATCGTCGATCGCAGCGGCGAGCTCACCGGTCGGCTTGTCGCCACCGTCCGGGCTCATGTTGTTCCAGAAGATCGAGTGGTTGATGTGGCCGCCCAGGTTGAAGGACAGGTCCTTCGAGAGCTTGCCGATGGTTCCGAAGTCGCCCTTGTCGCGGGCTTCGGCCATCTGTTCGAGGGCGGTGTTCGCGCCCTTGACGTAGGTCGCATGGTGCTTGTCATGGTGCAGTTCCATGATCTTCGCGGAGATGTGCGGTTCGAGTGCCGCGTAATCATACGGCAGTTCCGGGAGCGTGTACTGCTCAACCATGTGAATCCTCCTTGAGAGTATGTGATTGCGAGGGCGGGAAACCACCGGGGGCCTCCAGCGCCATCACCTTCGACCTTATCGAAGGCCGTCGTGATGGACAACGCCTGCAGGGGCATTGAGTATTCCCTGTCAGCGAAATGGACCGTCCCAGACGCCATATGACCGGCATCTGGGACGGATTTCGCGGTGGACCCCGCTCGGAACGAGTTCATGTCTCAGAGGAGACCCTCCTCAGGGCAGGTGCAGATCCGTGCGCGGACCGATCGCCACCAGGGCCCGGGGACCGGCCAGCATCCGCGCCGCCAGCTCGCGCACCTGCGCACCGGTGACCGAGCGCACCGCATCGACGATCCACTCGGCGCTGCGCAGCCGCTGCCCGGTCAGTTCGGAGCGGGCCAGGCGGTTCATCCGCACCGCCGTCGACTCCATCCCCAGCACAGTGGCGGCCGAGGCCTGGGCCGCGACATCGACGACCTCGGCGGCCGAGGGGCCGAGAGCGGCCAGGCGTTCGAACTCCGCCTGGCACAGGTCGAGCACCTGCTGCGCCTTCTCCGGGGCGCACCCGGCGTAGATGCCGAAATCGCCCACATCGGGGTAGCGCGCACCCGTGCAGTACACGGAATAGGCCAGCCCGTGCTCCTCCCGCACGCTCTGGAACAGACGCGAGGACATGCCGCCACCCAACAGGGACTGCAGCACGGTGGAGGCGAACCGGTCCTCGCCCAGTTCGCTCACACCCTCGAAGCCCAGCAGCAGCTGCTGCTGTTCGAGGTCCTTGCCCAGCAACTGCACGCCCGGGGTGAAGACCGAGGTAGCCCGCGCCGGGCGCGCGCCCGTGCCGTTGGCGCGACCAGCGGCCCAGCCGGTAACAGCGCCACCGGCTGGAACCTCGGTCCCAGCCACCGCGGGCAGGTGCGCGGTGGCGCGCAGGACCAGGTCCACAATCTGCTCGTGGCCCGCCCCGCCGGCGGCCGCGAACACCAACCGTGGGCCCACATAGGCGTGCCTGTAGTGCTCCAGCAGCTCCCCGTGGCCCAGGTCCCGGATCCGCTCGCGGGTCGCGCCCACCGGCCGGCCCAAGGGCTGATCGGAGTAGAACACCTGGTCGGCGGTTTCGAACAGCACATCCAGCGGGTCGTCGGCCGCCATCGCGAGTTCCTCGATGATGACGCCGCGCTCGCGTTCGAACTCGCCTGCGTCCAGCAGCGCGTCGAGCACCATGTCCCACAGCAGATCGGTGGCCTGCGGCAGATCATCTAAGATGCAGCGGGCGAAATAGCAGGTGTAGTCCTTGGCGGTCACCGCATTGGAGTCCCCGCCCAGCAGGTCGAAGATCCGCGCGATGTCCTTCGAGGAGTGGCGGTGCGTGCCTTTGAACAGCATATGTTCGAGGAAGTGTGTGGACCCGGCGGTCTCCGGGGTCTCATCACGCGAACCGGAATCGACCCAGACGCCCACCGTCTCGCTCGACAGGCCGGGCATCGTCTCCGTAATGACCCTGATACCCGAAGGGAGGGCAGTGCGGAAAACCCCACTGCCCTCCCCCAGGAGTGCTTCAGTATGCACTATTGCGGATCAGTCCTCCGCCTCGGCTTCGTCATCGGAGTCCTCCTCGACGACCGGGACCAGCGACAGCTTGCCACGATCATCGATCTTGGAGATCTCGACCTGGATCTTCTGACCCACGGAGACGACGTCCTCCACGTCCTCGACGCGCTTGCCACCGTTGAGCTTGCGCAGTTCGGAGATGTGCAGCAGACCGTCCTTGCCGGGCGTGAGCGAGACGAACGCGCCGAAGCTCATGCACTTGACGACGGTGCCCAGGTAGCGTTCGCCGACCTCGGGAACCTGCGGGTTCGCGATCGCGTTGACGGCCGAGCGCGCGGCTTCTGCGGCCGCACCGTCGGTCGCGCCGATCAGCACGGTGCCGTCGTCCTCGATCGTGATGTCCGCGCCGGTGTCCTCCTGGATCTGGTTGATCATCTTGCCCTTCGGGCCGATGACCTCGCCGATCTTGTCCACCGGGATGTTCACGGAGATGATGCGCGGGGCCGTGGGGGCCATTTCCGCGGGGGCGTCGATGGCCCCGGCCAGCACGTCAAGGATCACCAGGCGGGCCTCGCGGGCCTGGCCGAGTGCTGCGTCGAGCACCTGCGAGGGGATTCCGTCGAGCTTCGTGTCCAGCTGGATGGCCGTGACGAAGTCCTTGGTGCCGGCGACCTTGAAGTCCATATCGCCGAACGCGTCCTCGGCGCCCAGGATGTCGGTCAGGGCGGCATAGGCCGTCTGCGGACCGTCGGGGGTGTCGATGACGTCGGAGACCAGGCCCATGGCGATGCCGGCGACCATATCGCGCAGCGGCACACCGGCGTTGAGCAGCGACATCGTCGAGGCGCAGACCGAGCCCATCGAGGTCGAACCGTTCGAGCCCAGGGCCTCGGAGACCTGGCGGATCGCGTACGGGAAGTCCTCACGCGAGGGCAGCACCGGCACCAGGGCGCGTTCGGCCAGGGCACCGTGGCCGATCTCGCGGCGCTTCGGGCTGCCGACGCGGCCCGTCTCACCGGTGGAATACGGCGGGAAGTTGTAGTGGTGGATGTAGCGCTTCGAGGTCACCGGCGACAGCGAGTCGATCTGCTGTTCCATCTTCAGCATGTTGAGCGTGGTGACGCCCAGGATCTGGGTCTCGCCGCGTTCGAAGATGGCCGAGCCGTGGACGCGCGGCAGCACGCCGGCCTCGGCGGTCAGCGGACGGATGTCCTTCAGGCCACGGCCGTCGATGCGGACCTGTTCCTTCAGGATGCGCTGGCGCACGATCTTCTTCGTCAGGGCGTTGAGCGCACCGGCGATTTCCTTCTCCCGGCCGGCGTACTTCTCACCCAGCTGGGACATGAGATCGTCGAGCAGCGCGTCGCCGGCGGCTTCGCGTTCCTGCTTGTCGGCGATCGTGAAGTTCTGCGTCTGCTTGTCGAAGGCCAGGGCCTTGACGTCCTCGTAGACGTCGTCCTCGTAGTCCTTGAACACGGGGAATTCGACGACGGGCTTGGCGGCCTTGTCGGCCAGTTCCTGCTGAGCGCGGACCAGTTCGCGGATGAAGGGCTTGGCGGCCTCGAGGCCTTCGGCCACGACCTTTTCCGTCGGCGCCTTGGCACCGGCCTTGATCAGGTCAACGGCGTTCTCCGTGGCCTCGGCCTCGACCATCATGATCGCGACGTCGTCACCGACCACGCGGCCGGCGACGGCCATGTCGAACACGGCGTCCTTCAGCTGCGAGTAGTTCGGGAAGGCAACCCACTGGCCGTCGATCAGGGCGACGCGCACGCCGCCGATCGGGCCGGAGAAGGGCAGGCCGGAGAGCTGGGTCGACATCGAGGCGGCGTTGATGGCCAGGGTGTCGTACAGGTGATCCGGGTGGATCGACATGACGGTGATGACGATCTGCACCTCATTGCGCAGGCCCTTGACGAAGGACGGGCGCAGAGGGCGGTCGATCAGGCGGCAGGTCAGGATCGCGTCGGTCGAGGGACGGCCCTCGCGGCGGAAGAACGAGCCGGGGATCTTGCCGGCTGCGTACGAACGCTCTTCGACGTCGACCGTCAGCGGGAAGAAGTCGAAGCCCTCGCGGGGGTGCTTGCCCGCGGCGGTGGCCGAGAGCAGCATGGTTTCGTCGTCCAGGTAGGCGACGGCGCAGCCGGCGGCCTGCTGGGCCAGACGGCCGGTTTCGAAGCGCACGGTGTGCTTGCCGAAACGCCCGTTATCGATATGGGCGACGGCGGATTCGGGATTGAGACCCAAAGGTAACTCCGTTCAATGGAGGGTGCCCCGTCCACCCGTCCGATCATCGATCGAGACCCACGCACATTCGTTTTCGTCTTGCGGAGGTCACTACCGATCACCGGATCCTGAGTGGGTCCTGGGGCATGGACTGTTCTAGTCTACCAATCAGTGTCCGATGAAGAACAGTGAAAGGTGTCCGATGACTCATTCCCAGCCGACTCCCCCGCTCCCCGCCGTTGAGCTGGCACCCGCGGCCCAGCGCCGCGCCGCTCTGGAGGCCATGGGCGTGCCCGCCGGCAGTCGGAGGCTGGCCCGCCACGTGGGGGATCTGGAGTTGACCATGGGCGACGGTGTGGCCTCGTCCACGATGACCCTGGGCCCGCGCCTGCAGGCGGCACCCGGCCGACTGACCGCCGGAGCCCTGGGCGTCCTGGCCGACGAGGCGACCGGCTATGCAGTGGTCGATGCCGTAACGCACCCGAACTGGACGGTCAGCAGCGATATCGAGATGAACCTACTGGGCGCGCCGCTCGCCGTGGGCGAGACAGTGACTGTCAACGCGCAGACCCTGGCGGCAAATGACGTCGAGGCCGTGTCGGTGGGCCAAGCGGTCACCGCCGAGGGCCGGCTGGTCGCCCAGGTGCTGCAGCGTTCGCGCTATACCGCAGACACACAGGTCGAGCCGGAATATCCGGAGATGCCGGGGGCTGCGACCGCACACGGGGTCGATGAGCTGTTGGGTGCCAAGTGGAGTGCCGGCGGGGATGCCAGGATGACATTCACAGTGGGCCCGACCTCGCAGAACTCATCGGGCAATCAGCATGGCGGGGTGGCGCTCATGGCCTCGATGCGGACGGCCGAGTTGGCCCTGGAGGCCAAGGGCAGCGAGCTGCTGCCGACCTCGATCCACATTTCGTATCCGAGGCCCATGCCCACGGGGCTGGAGATCTCCTACACCGCGCACATCGAATCCCTGGGGCGGACCTTCGCAGTGCTGCGAGTGGTGGGCGAGGCCGCCGGCCGGGTGCGCACGATCGCCCAGGTCAGCGCGAGCCTGTACCGATGAGCCGGGTTAGCTGAGCCGGGTTTGCCCTGAGATGACGAAAGCCCGGTCGAGTCGGTGACTCGACCGGGCTTTCAGCCGGCTTCAGCGCGCTGGAATCAGCGGCGCAGGCCCAGACGCTTGATCAGCGAGCGGTAACGCTCGATGTCGACGTCCGCCAGGTACTTCAGCATACGGCGACGACGGCCGACCAGCAGCAGCAGGCCACGACGCGAGTGGTGGTCGTGGGTGTGCTCCTTGAAGTGCTCCGTCAGGTCCGAGATGCGGCGCGACAGAACGGCGATCTGAACCTCGGGGGAACCCGTGTCGCCTTCGTGAGTTGCGTATTCCTTGATGATCTCCTGCTTGATAGCGGAATCAAGTGCCATGAGAACCCTCCTACAAGATCGCTGCGCGGCGCCCGAACCTGATGTTGCGAGCACTATGGAACCGCGGCCGGCGAAAAAACGGCAGTGTCCAGCTTAGCGCGCCCGCGAGCACCGGCGCAAAGGGAACGATGCGAGGTGGAGCCCTACTTTGCGCGATGTTGGTCACACCTACAGGGCGACGCTGTGTTCTGGGAGAATGTTCCTATGACTTCCGCTGCCGTTTCGACCTTTGCATCCTGCCCCACACCGTTCCCCGCCGAGTTCGCCGCAATCGTCGGCGCCCCCGCCATCCAGGTGGCGATGGATGAGGAGGCCGCACCCTTCTTGCCCGATGCCGTTCAACCCGCGGCCGAGGGCATCACCGCGTTGGCCGAGCCGATCGATGTGGGGCGGGCCCGTTTCTATGCGCTGCAGACGGCTGGCGGGAATCCGTTCGTACTGGTGCGCGCGGGGATCGGTCTGGTGAATGCCGCGGCGGCCGCGACCCTGGCGCTGGCCGTTCTCAAGGCGTCGGCGATCGTCTCGGCCGGTTCCGCCGGCGGACTGCGCCAGGATGTGAATGTGGGCGATGTGGCCGTGGGTCGGGACTTCACCTTCACGGACGCCGACGGCACCGCCTTCGGATATGTGCGCGGGCAGGTGCCCGGCATGCCCGAGTCCTATCCCGGAGCCGAGGCGCTCATCGCCCGGGCTCAGACCACCCCGATTCCGCAGGTTGCCGACGAGGTCGAGGGGGCCTCCGTTGCTGCCGGACAGCTGCTGGTAGGGCAGATGCTCGCCGGAGGCTCTTTCGTCACCGCGCACAATGTGGGCGATGCCCGGCAGGCCTTCCCCAGTGCGTTGAGCACTGATATGGAGACCACCGCCATCGCGCAGGTCGCGTGGTCGATCGGTGTGCCGATGACTGCGGTGCGGGGAATCTCGGACTTGTGCGGGCCCGCGGCCGATCAGGACTTCCACCTGAGCCTGGACGTGGTCGCTGTGCGTTCCGCAGCAGTGGCACTGGGCGCGCTGGGGCTCTGACCGGGGCCCTGCCTGAAGCGGGCTTCCCTACCGTGGTTTAGAAGGGTGGGACGTCCGTATCGTCTGCGTTCGTTGTTCCAGGCGGGTCAGGTGGATCGGGGGAGTCTGCTGCCTCCCACCCCGGTGGGGAGAAGTCCTCTGGCACCCACACCGGCGGTAGACCCGCCTCATTCCGCGCAGCACTCACATCAACCAGAGCAGCCGCGAACCGGGAATGAAACACCGGCCGCTGCTCGATATCAACATGCCGGGGAGGAATCCACGCCGGCAAACCGCCAATCAACTCGGCCCTCCACCCATGCTGGTCATGCCACGTGTGATGGAACCGGCACGCCAAGGTCAGATTCGCCACCGTCGTCGACCCACCGGAGGACCAGGGGATCATATGGTGGGCATCGCACCACCCCACCGGCATATCACACCCCGGGAACGTACACCCCCGATCCCTGGCCGCAATCAACTCAACCTGCCGCCGCGTAGCAAACCTGCCCGCACTCCTCACGGTCACCTCACGTGTCCCCGGCTGGTTGGCCTGGAAATACACGAGCGCACCCGGAGAAAGGGACTCCAGATCCTGTAACCCGATCGGGCCGGCAGTGGATTCCACCTCCGCCTTCCCCCGCGCATACTCTTCAGCAGTCGCCGTGACCACCAGGGCCATCCCCGCACCCTGCGGACCCGAACCCGCAGCCCGGTCAATCAAGGTCGCGAACATGTCATGACGCCTGGCACCATCGGGCCGCTCCCGATACCCAAACGGATGATCCGCCTTCGTTGTCGGCTGCCCATCAACCGTCACCGCCGTCGGTGCTAGATCACCGGGCGGTTCATCAGCGGGAACCGCATCCAGGCCACCGACCTCAGTAACCGTGCCCGTTCCCGTCGCGTCCTCCACCGGCGCTCCGGGCTCCTGCCGATTCGTCAAGAGCCCATGCAACTTCCCACCCGTCACCGGATCCAACAGGCCCGTCAGATTCCACGCACCATTCCTCCTAGGTGTCACCGTCACATGAAACTCATCAACCAACGGCGGAACCTCCGCGAAACGCCCATCAGGATCCAGATAGGCTCGGATCCGAGAACCCAGCACACGAACCTGGTCCACATCAACACTCGACACCGTGTCCACGAGTAGTCTCTCGGCCGTGGCGTGATGGACATGCCGCACCTGGCGGGGGATCTTCTCGATCTCCCGGATCACCGCCTGCGCCTGATCCACCGACACACCCCCGTCCGCCAGGGCGAGGGCAACATGGGGGTAGGCCGGTTCCAGACGCGCACCCGTTAGAGACCGGCCGGCACCGATCGCGTGCGCAAACCGCACCCGCCGCCTCGCGGCCGCCCCATCAATCCTCAACAGGCGAGTCACCAGGGCCGGAAGAGTCTTCGCACCATAGTCGGCCGTGGGCACCTCGTATTCGGCCCGCGCCAGAACAGCAGCTTCCGTTGAGGTGGTCATCCGGGTGACGTGTTCGATTCCCTTGAGCACCAGGAGCAGGTCGGAAGCGTCGAGACTGGGATCCGTGCCCACACCGGCACCCAGACCAGCGAGTGACTCACTGGCGTGAACGAGTTCCGGAGCGATCTCCTGTAGACGCTCCCAATCTTCAGAAGTCAAAAAGGGGTCAGCTGGACGGGCGAAGGCCTCGGGGTTCTTGTCATCATCGGGGGAACCAGCACGTGGGAGGGTGGAATCAATGGTCATGACTTCTTCCCTCCTCCCGCATCCCGACCGAAACGCCGGCCGAACTGGCTACACGCGTGTGTGCTTGATGAATGTCGGGGAAGACGAACCGTAAAACCTGACGGGACTTCGCTGTCCGATTCGGGTTTCCTGACCTACTTCAAGTGTAGCGTGTGTCACTCATAATGGGAAGGGTTTATTCGAAACTGGTTTCCGATGTTTGCCGAGTAGCGCTCGTCTGTTTCGGTGGTAGCAGATGCGCTGGGTGGCAGGGTATGCGCGCGCATCTGACACGACAGACAAGGCGCGGGAACTCAACCCGACTAGCATCCAACTCGCGAGTACCACCGAAAGGCGCCGGCACCCCACCCGAGGAACACCCAACCCACGAGTACCACCGATGCAACACGCAGAGGCCAGGATTGGGAATCCTCCCAGTCCCGGCCTCGGCTGCCTCTTGACTCAGGCAGCGCTCGTACTCAGGCAACCATCTACTCAGGCACCCTTTGTCAGGGCCCTCAGCTGCTTCATACCACCGTTGAAGACATCCATGTCCGGCACCGGCCTGCCGGATTCGGTGTACTGCCAGAAGGTGAAGTTCTTCCAACCAGCGGGCAGCCGACCGGGGCCATCGGAGTACGAGCTCGGATACCGTGCGATGAACAGCGGGTTGGCGCCGAACTTCTTCGAATTGCCCGTGCACTGCTGCCACCAGTCACGCGTTGTGTAGATGGCGGGCCGAGTGCCCGTCTTCTTCTTCACCGTGGCAGAGAAATCGCTGATCCACTTGACCATCTTGGCATCGCTCATGCCGTAGCAGGTGGAGCCGTACGGGTTGTATTCCAAGTCCAGCAGCGGCGGCAGCGTCTTCCCGTCCGACCGCCAACGACCACCGTGGCTCACGAAGTAGGACGCCTGCTTCTTACCGGAGGAGGTGTCGGGCGTCGCGAAGTGGTAAGCGCCGCGGATGATGCCGGCCTTCGCCGCACCCTTGTACTGCGAGGAGTAGCTGGTGGAGACGTAGCCCGTACCCTCGGTGGCCTTGACATAGGCGAACTTAATGCCCTGGCCCGCCATCGACCTCCAGTCGGCCGCGTTGATCGAGTCCCACCGGCTGACATCCACGCCCTTGAGCCTACCGGCGGACTTCTTCGTGTGCTTCGGACCGTTCCCCTTCGACTTCCCGGGCTTCTTGGAAGGACCGGAATCCTGCCGGACGCCTGCACCCATCACGTGATCATGGGCGGTGTTCATCTGCTTCCGGGACGGCTGGGTCGCACCCCCGGACATGCGCGGAACACTCGACGCACCGGCACCGCGGCCTGCGCCACCACCATCTGTGGCGCTGAGGTCGGCGGCACCGGCCGACAGCGAAGTGCCGGCAGAGGCCGGCGGCTGCTGCGTGACCACGGACCCTGTGACAAGTGCTCCTACGACGATCAGGCCGGACAAAAGCCGAGACGGCCGCATACGAGGACGCGCTCCGATGCCGGGCTGCGAGGGAAGAGTCGATTTTTTCAGATCGAATCGCATAATGCACACCGTACACGGCGTGTCTCCACAACAAAATGCACCTTATGTGCTAATGACACCCGGTTCACCGCGGCGATCCGCTCCAGCAAGCGCGAGGAGGCATTGCACAAGTCACAGAAAAAAAATTTGCCCGCCGACCCAGACCACGATCCGGAAAACGGCCCAAATGCGAACGACGGCCTTCCAGGGTTCCATGTCATGGAACCCTGGAAGGCCGTCAAGCCTCCACCATATCGGCAGCATCTGCCGCCGGCCCAGGACCCTACTTCAGCAGTGGGAACAGATCCGCGGCGATGCGCTCCAGTTCGGAGTCCAAAGGCGATGCCTGGATCAGCACCAGGTCCAATCCGGCGTCCTCATAGGCCTTGATCTTCTCGGCGACCTGTTCGGGGGTGCCGACCAGTTCGGGGCGCAGCGCGCGGGTGCCGACCGAGTATTCGCGCTTGGACAGCTCCAGATCGAGGTTCGAGTTCGCGCGGAACTCCTCGAAGCTGGCGTACCCTGGCGAGTTCGGGTCCACGGTCGTAATGCGTTCCAACTCCTTGCGCGCCTCGGCCTCGGTATCGCGCACGATGACATAGGCGGACATGCCGATCGTCTCGAACGGCGCTCCCTGCAGACGCTCGCGGCGGGCGTTGACGTCGGCGGCCTTCTCGCGGATCTCCTCGACGGTGCCGCCGTGGGTAACATACGAGTCGGCGAAGGCTGCGATGGCCTCACGCCCGGATTCGGATTCCCCGCCGGCGAAGATCTTGGGGGTCTTCGCGGGCTTGGGCTCGACCACAGTGTTCTGGATGTCGAAGTACTTGCCCGACTGGCTGTACGGCGTCTGCGACCACAGGCCGCGCAGCGCGTTGACGAACTCCGTGCAGTGGACGTAGCGGTCGTCGTGCGGCGGGAACACGCCGCCGAACTGCTTGGCCTCCTCGGCCCACCAGGCGGCGACGACGTTGAGCGAGAACCGGTCGCCGCTGATATCGGCCAGGGTCGACACGGTCTTCGCGGTGATCTGCGGGTTGTGGAAGCCGGGGCGGATCGCGGTGAGGATCTCGATGTTCTCGGTCACAGCGGCGATCGCGGTGGCCAGGCTCCAGGCCTCCAGGCTGGGTGCCTCGGGTCCCTTACGGTCGTTGAGGTAGAGCTCGGGCACCAGGGTCAGGTCGAAGCCCAGCCGGTCTGCGGTCTGGGAGACCCGCTTGATGTAGTCCCAGGTGGCGGGCATACCCTCGTCACCGACATTGCGCAGAAATCCGCCGTAGACGGGGGTCCAGTAACCGTATCGCATGGTGCTCCTTCGCATTCGGACCGCTTCGCGGCCCCGACATCGTGTCGTGGGGTGCGGGCGGTGGGCCGCCCGGTATATCGACACTTGGCACGCTATCGCCCCACGGCCGAGGCCGCATGGGCCGTGTCACATCACGTCACCTGAGGCGTCGGTCGACCCGGCAGGAAGCAGGAGTCCGCTCCGGAAACAGAGCCTCCCGAGGAGTATCCCTCAGATTCCCAATGCGGCCCTGGTGTCGACGAGGTCCTGCCCCATCTGCACGATGAGGGCATCCATTCCGTCGAAGGTCACCTGGCCGCGGATCCGAGACTCGAATTCGATCCGCATATGCGTACCGTAGACGTCCAGCTGGCCGAACTCGACGCCCACGACGTGGGCCTCGACCCGTCGTTCGTTCCCCTCGAACGTGGGATTAGTGCCGATTGATATCGCGCCGGGCAACAGTTCGCTGTCGTCGAAGCGCAGCCATCCCGCATAGACGCCATCAGCCGGAATCAGACCGGCCACATCCATTCCCATGTTCGCTGTGGGGAAGCCCATTTCACGTCCACGGGCGTCGCCATGGACCACCGTTCCCTCCAGCACATGGCGCCGGCCCAGAACGGCTGCGGCAGCGGCCACCTCGCCGCGGGCCAACAGACTGCGGATCTCCGTGGATGAATAGCGCTCCCCACCGGTCCCCACATTCTTCAAAGGTGCGCACATGACGAAGCCCAGCTCGGTGCTGAGTTCCTTCAGGGTGGAAACCCCACCGGCATTGTCCTTGCCGAAACGGGTGTCCTCACCGACGAAGACCGCCTTGGCGCCGAGCTTGCCGACCAGGTAGTCACGGACGAATTCGTCCGCCGTCTGCTGCGCGAAATCCAATGAGTAGGGCTGGATGAGCACTGCGTCGATCCCGGTGGCGGCCAGCCTGCGGATCTTCTCCGCTTCACCGGTGATGAGTTCGGGTGCGTGATCGGGGTTGTGCACCATCGCCGGGTGAGGGCTGAAGGTCACCGCCAGCGAGGCCAGTCCCTTGTCCTGCGCCAAGGTCACCAGATGCTTCAGAACGGCCAGGTGGCCCTTGTGGACCCCGTCGAAGTTGCCGATGGTCAGGGCGGTTCCGCCGTCCAAGAGTCCGGATTCACGCGCCTGAACAACCGACCGGAAAACCTCCACGCCGCAGCCGTCCTCTCCCTGTACCGTCCAGCAGTCATCACATGCGCCCGGGATCATCCCGAGCGCCACCCAAGTTTATCGCAGGGGCGCCGTCGACAAGTCCTATGCCCGCTCCCCCGCGCCGGACTCAATGCCCCAGATCGGCCGGGGTCAGGAAGCCCGTGTCCACGGCCAGGCGGCCGCGGTCCAGGTGGGCGACGGCCACCAGCCGGTCACCGGTGAGCACAGAGACCCTGTGCTGCGGCCCGATACCCGCAGGCACCGCCACCGGCACGAATTTCCCCTGTGCCAGGGCCAGGGCCTCGGCTTCGTCCACCGTGATCACCGGCAGCACGCTCGCGGCCACCAGAGCCAGGGGCTTGAGCCGCGCAGTGGGAACTCTCCCGGACCCATCGGCCAGAGCCTCGAAGTCCGGCACAGGTTGTGCCTGTTCCACGGTGAAAGCGCCCACCCTGGTCCGCCGCAGTGCCGTGAGATGGCCGTAGACCCCCAGGGCACGGCCCAGGTCCCGGGCCAGCGCGCGGATATAGGTGCCCGATGAGCAGTCGACCACCACGTCGATATCGATATAGGTGCGACCGTCCTCAACGGCCACGCGGGGTTCGGCCAGCACCTCGAAGCGGGAGACGGTGACCGGCCGGGCCTTGAGCTCGACGTCCTCGCCGGCGCGCGCGCGCGCATAGGAGCGCACCCCGTCGACCTTGATCGCCGATACCGCACTGGGCACCTGTTCGATGTCCCCGCGCAGCGGTGCCAGCGCCGCCTCGATCCGGGCGACGCCGGAGCCGAGGCCCGAGGCCGCAGCCGACGAACCCTCCGCAGCACCGTGCTGGAGTTCCCCGGCCAGCGAGCAGATCACCGAGGGATCTGCGAAGGTGTCCGCGGGGGAATCCGCATCGTCTGTGGGCGTCGAGGCACCCAAGCGGATGGTCGCCAGGTAGGTCTTATCGCAGCCCACCAGGTAGGTCAGCAGCTTCGTGCCCTTGCCGGCGCCCAGTACCAGCAGTCCGGTGGCCATGGGGTCCAAGGTGCCTGCGTGGCCCACCTTCCGGGTACCCAGCCATTTGCGGACCCGGCTGACCACGCCGTGGCTGCTGATTCCCTGGTCCTTGTCGATGAGCAGGATGCCCGTGGCACCCGAGTCGTTCTTCTTCCCCACTCCCCCATCCTAGCGGGGAGCAACCCCGTTTCAGCGGAGCCCCACCGTGGGCCGAACCCGGCCCGGCGACCTATACCTCAGTTCACCGACACGTGCACGTGGTCGAAGTGGTTGGCGGTGGCCGACCCCCGATCCGGCATCGGACGACCCTGCCAATTGTTCGTGTACGGCGCGTAGAGCTTCTGTTCCCAGATCACGTACTTCACACCCAGGGCCTTGGCGTTTTTAATCGCGTAGTCGCGGATCGAATCACCCGTCGAACCGCTGATCATGATGTCAACGGCGTGCCCGGTGCCGTGATCGGAACCGGAATCGTTGCGGTAGCCGCCGAAGGTCTTGACCTGCGGGTACTTGGCGCACACGGCGCGGTAGACCTTGACGGCATTGGACTTGAAGTTCTTCTCCACCCCGCTGGAGACCTTGCAGGGCTTGTTCGATACCCCACCGGAGGAGGAAACTGCACCCGCGTCGGCACCGGTCCCACCTGCCGAGTCCGCCGCAGCGGCCGGGGTCTCCAGGTTCGCCTCGACGGCCTTCGTCTTTACGGCCTTCTTGAAGCCCTTCTTCGAGGTCTGCTCCCCCAGGAACTCCTCATCGCTTTGCGCCTGCGCGAGGTCACCGCCGGGCTGGGCCACAGCCTCCTGGGCACTGGCGGTGGAGACATTGGCTCCGTCCGCGGCTGACTGGCTGCCGGTGACAACGGCGGTCGACCCCAGGACAAGGGCGCCGGCTGCCACCGGAACCACGATCGCGGCCATCTTGGGCCGCTTGTCCATAACCGCCAGGATGCCCGCAGCGGAATTGCGGCGGGACGCCTTCGGCGCGGAGTGCTTACCCACGTGTCATTCCAATCATCGTCGTGCACGACCGGGTTTCCGGCCGCTCCGGTGGCTCCGGAGCACTGCACGACAGTCTACCGAGCAATCGCTTGAGTAACAATGTGATAACGGCCCCTTTCCCCGACATGCATCCCGCACGCTGACGGAGTGCACGCCCGGCAAGGGGCCGTATCAGCAGGCCCGGGCCTGCGCGGCACGGCGGCCGGAACCGTCCGGTCCCGGCGCGCCCGGACCACTCAGTCCTCCGGTTCCTCCCGCGGCTTGCGGTACGGATCGGCCTCGCCTGCGGGTTTGGCCTCGCGTGCCAGGGCCGCAACCTCGGCATCCTGGGCCGCGGCCCTGGCCAGCAGCTCGTCGAGTTCCGCAGCCGCCGCGGGCACCGCATCGGCGATGAATTCCAGGGTGGGGGTCAGCCGGATCTGCAGGCCGCGGCCCACCTCCTTGCGGATCAGGCCCTTGGCCGATTCGAGCGCGGCCGCGGTCCCGGCCAGCTCATCCGGGGTTCCGTAGACCGTGTAGAACACGCTGGCATGCTGCAGATCACCGGTGACGCGAACGTCGGTGATCGTCACAAAACCCAGGCGCGGGTCCTTGACCCGCTTCTCCACGGTGCTGGCCACGATGACGCGGATGCGGTCCGCGATCTTCCTTGCGCGGGTGGGATCGGCCATTGTCGTTCCTTACTCTCCATGTACCACGTGTAATCACGGGTGAGGGCCCGCGGGCATACAGCCCACGGACCCTCACCCTATCCGAACGACGCTCAGTCGCGCGGCTTCTCCTGCATCTCGAAGGTTTCGATCAGATCGCCCTCGCGGATGTCGTTGAACTTGCCCAGGCCGATACCGCCCTCGAACCCGTCGCGGATCTCCGTGACGTCGTCCTTGAAGCGGCGCAGCGATTCGATGGTGAGGTTGTCGCCCACGACGATCCCGTCGCGGGTGACGCGCGCCTTCGAATTGCGCTTGATGAGCCCGTCGCGGATGATGACACCCGCGATGTTGCCGAACTTGGACGAGCGGAAGATCTCACGGATCTCCGCCGAACCCGTGTGGACCTCTTCGAACTCGGGCTTGAGCATGCCCTTGAGCGAGCTCTCGATGTCGTCGATCGCATCGTAGATGACCGAGTAGTACCGGACATCCACGCCCTCGCGCTCCGCCAGGTCGCGGGCCTTGGCCTCCGGACGGACATTGAAGCCGATGACGATCGCATTGTCGACCGTCGCCAGGTTGATGTCGTTCTCCGTGATGGCACCCACGCCGCGGTGGATGATGCGCAGATCGACTTCGTCGCCCACATCGATCTTCAGCAGCGAATCCTCCAGGGCCTCGACGGCACCGGAGACATCGCCCTTGAGGATCAGGTTGAGCATGTCGACCTTGCCCTCCTCCAGGGCCTTCGTGAAGTCCTCGAGGCTGATGCGCTTGCGGGTCCGCGCCTGAGCGGCATTGCGCTCCAGCGCATCGCGCTTCTCCGCGATCTGCCGGGCGGTGCGCTCATCGTCGGTGACCAGGAAGGCATCGCCGGCGCGCGGCACGGTCGACAGACCCAGCACCTGCACGGGCCGCGAGGGGCCCGCTTCCTCCAGTTGCTCGCCGTACTCGTCGAACAGCGCGCGGACGCGACCGTAGGCGGTGCCGACGACGAACGGATCGCCCTGGCGCAGGGTGCCGTTCTCGATCAGCACGCTGGCGACCGCGCCGCGGCCCTTGTCCAGCTTGGCCTCGATCGCGATGCCGCGGGCCTGCTTGGTCGGATCCGCGTTGAGTTCCAGCGCGGCGTCCGTGGTCAGCAGGACGGCCTCGAGCAGCTTGTCGATGCCCTCGCGCTTGAGCGCGGAGATCGGCACGAACATCGTGTCGCCGCCGTATTCTTCGGCCACGAGGTTGTATTCGGTCAGCTGCTGCATGACCTTGGCGGGGTTGGCGCCTTCCTTATCGATCTTGTTGACCGCGACCACGATCGGCACACCGGCCGCCTGGGCGTGGTTCAACGCCTCGATCGTCTGCGGCATCACGCCATCGTCGGCCGCGACCACCAGGATCGCGACGTCGGTGACCTTGGCACCGCGGGCACGCATGGCGGTGAACGCCTCGTGACCGGGGGTGTCCAGGAACGTGATCTTGCGCTCCTGGCCATCGTGCGGGACCTCGACCTGGTAGGCACCGATGTGCTGGGTGATGCCGCCGGCCTCGCGGGCGACGACATTGGACGAGCGAATCGCGTCCAGCAGCTTGGTCTTACCGTGATCGACGTGGCCCATGACCGTGACGACCGGGGGACGCGGAACCATGTTCTCGTCGTCCTCTTCCTCGGCGTCGAGGTCGATGTCGAAGCTCTCCAGGAGTTCGCGGTCCTCGTCCTCGGGACTGACGACCTCGACCTTGTAGCCGAGCTCCTCGCCCAGGATCTGGAACGTGTCCTCGTCGAGCGACTGCGTGATCGTGGCCATCTCGCCCAGGTGGAACAGGATGGTCACGAGGTTCGTCGGATCGGTGTTGATCTTCTCGGCGAAATCGGCCAGCGAGGCGCCGCGGCGCAACCGCAGCGGGGTCGACCCATTGCCGCGGGGAACCTTGACGCCGCCGACCGACGGTGCCTGCATATCCTCGAGTTCCTGGCGCTTGGCGCGCTTGGACTTCTTATTGCGCGCCCGACCGCCACCGCGGCCGAATGCACCCTGCGTGCCACCGCGACCGCGACCGGAGCCACGACCGCCGCCACCGGGACGACCCGGTCCGCCTGCGCGGTTGCCGGGACCGTTGCCGGGCGCACCCGGACGTCCGCCACCACCGCCGCGCGAGGGCGCGGGCTTGGCCAGGGCGGAGTTCTTCAGCATCCCGGGGTTGGGACGCGGCACATTGGGCCGCGGGCCGCCGGGACGCGGTGCCGGCTTGGGGCCACCGGGACGCGGACCGGCCGCACCCGAGCCGCCGCGGTTTCCACCGGGCTTGGGACCCGGCTTGGCACCGGGCTTGGGCATCCCCTGGCTGGCCGCGAAGGGGTTGTTGCCAGGACGCGCGCCCGGCTTCGGGCCACCCGAGCGGTTGCCGCCGTCGCGGTTTCCACCGGGCTTGGGGCCCGGCTTGGCACCGGGCTTGGGCATCCCCTGGCTCGTGGCGAAGGGGTTGTTGCCCGGCCGATTGGCCCTGGTACCCGGCTTCGGCGCGCCGTGGCCCGAGGCGGCACCCGGCTTGGGTGCACGCGCGCCCGGCTTCGGAGCGTGACCTGCGGGCTTGGGGGCCTTCGCGTCGTGCTGGGCCTTGGGAGTCGGCGCATGCGCGGCCGGCTTCGGCGTTTCGTGACGCTCATGGTGGGCCGCGCCCGGCTTGGGCGCGGGCTTGGCACCCGGCTTCGGCGCGGCGTGGCCCGAGGCGGCACCCGGCTTGGGTGCACGCGCGCCGGGCTTGGGAGCGGCCGGCTTGGCGCCGGGCTTGGGTGCGGCCTTAGCCGGCTTGTCGGCCTTGTCGGAGGAGCCGTACGACTCCTTCAGTCGCCTAACGACCGGGGCTTCCACGGTCGAGGACGCCGAGCGAACGAATTCGCCCATTTCCTGCAGTTTGGCCAGCACGTCTTTGCTGGTTGTGCCGAGCTCCTTCGCGAGCTCATGGACACGGGGCTTAGCCACATTTCTCCTGTCCGGGTCCCCTCCGGACAGGAAGGAACCTCATTGCGGGTGAACAGCGCTCATTTCACTGCCCACGACCATTTGTCTTCGGTGTCATCGCCGGACACTCACAATTTGGTTTCCATCTTCTTTAACCACTTTCCGTGATTGCGAACGGTCCGGGCGCCCGGTCGGCCGCGACCGGCCGACGGAAGGCGCGCGCGAACGCGTTCTTCTGCAGTGCCTTGTACCAGCACTGTTGCGTGGGGTGGATCCAGGCGCCCCGGCCGGCGAGCCGATGCTCCGGATCCACGCGAATATGCGGCCGCGTCGATGGATCCGAATCAACATCGACGACGAGCCGCACAAGTGAATCCCACTCTTCGCGACTGCGACACCCGATGCATGTGCGAACGGGTGTATGGAAGGCAGTCACCCCATTATTCTAGCACCAGAGCCGTTCAGGCGGCTACGATGTCGATCTTCCAGCCGGTGAGCTTCGCCGCCAGGCGGGCGTTCTGGCCCTCCTTGCCGATCGCCAGGGACAGCTGATCGCCCGGCACTGTGGCCCGCGCGGAACGTTCTGCCGCGTCGAGCACCTCGACCCGCTTGACCTTCGCAGGCGACAGCGCATTGGCGATCATCTTGCCGGGGTCCTCGTTGTAATCGACGATGTCGATCTTCTCATTGCCCAGATCGGCCATCACCGCGCGCACCCTGGCGCCCAGTTCGCCGATACACGCGCCCTTGGCGTTGACCCCTGCCTTCCTCGCGCGCACCGCCATCTTCGTGCGGTGGCCGGCCTCCCTGGCCAGGCTGACGATTTCGACCGTGCCGTCGGCGATCTCCGGAACCTCGTGCGCGAACAGCTTGCGCACGAGGTTCGGGTGGGTGCGCGAAAGGGAGACCGACGGCCCCTTCGTCCCCTTGTGGACGTCGACCACATAGGCGCGGATCCGGTCACCGTGCCGGTAGACCTCGCCGGGGACCTGTTCATGCGGGGGTAGAACGGCCTCCACATCGCCCAGCTGTACCTGGACCATGTGCGGATCTCGGCCCTGCTGGACGACTCCTGAGACCAGTTCGCCCTCCCGGCCCTTGAACACGCCCAGCACGTTCTCGTCCTCGACATCGCGCAGGCGCTGGTGGATGACGTTCCGGGCGGTCATCGCCGCGATCCGCCCGAAGCCCTCCGGAGTGTCGTCGAATTCGCCGATCGGCTCATCGTCGTCGTTGAACTCCACCGCCCAGATGGTGGCGGTGCCGGTCTTGGTGTCGAGTTCGGCGCGGGAATCCGGGTAGTAGCCCTCGGTCCGCTGATAGGCCATGAGCAGGGCCTGCTCGATGAGGTCGACGAGTGTGTCGAAGGGGATGTCGCGTTCGCGTTCGATCATGCGCAGAGCGCCGAGGTCGATGTCCATATCACTGCCTAACTTACCCGGCACCGGAGTTTCCGGCGTTCAATTGTCGATATTGAGCTGAGTGACCAGGATAGTTCCTCCCGGCCGTGGGCGCCAGGGCCCGGAGCCTACTTGAACTTCACCAGTACATGGGCCCCGTGGACGTCGCCCAGCGCCAAGCGCAGCGGATCCGGCACCTTCGGGCCCTTGCCCGGACGCAAATCCGTCCCTGCGCGCGCGCCGGTGAACACGAGCGTCGCGGAACCCGCACCGTCGTCCTCCACCCCGGCCAGCTCACCGGTGTAGCGCTGTTCGGCCGTGTCCAGTTGAATGGTCCGCCCGATCACCCGGCGATAGTGTCGCGGTGTGGACAGCGGACGCTCTGCCCCCGGGGAGGACACCTGCAGGTCGTAGGGGCGGGCACCGAACAGCTCGAGTCCGTCGGTCAACTCCGAGACGATCCGTGTGGCGCGTTCCACGTCCGCGAACGAGGTGGGTTCGGCCTCCTCGGTATCCAGATCGACGACCACCTCGAGGGTGGGGCCGGGCCCGGCCGCGTGCACGGACACCTCTTCCAGGAACAATCCGGCCTCCGCCAGGGGGCCGGCGATCGCGCCCCGCACCACTTCCACGTCATCGGCCATGCCGGTACTCCTTGTTTCCGCTCGTCGCTTCACTCATCCACCGGGGCCACGGTTCCGGCCCGGGGACCAGCCTATCGGCAGGGCGGCCGGGCGCGCGTATAGGATGACGATATGCGCACGCCGACCCCCTCCTATGGACGCTCCTATGGACGCCGCTCCGTCCTCATGGGATTCACCGGCATCACCGTTCTCGCCCTCACCGGCTGCGGCCTGCGCCTCGAACAGGGCCCGGTGCGCCCGACCCCCGGGCCCGCCGACACCGTCCGCAGCGCCATGGCAGAACTCCTGGCCCGTATCCAATCCTCCGGAGGCACCGCGCGCGCCGTCTCCCAGCTGCGCGCAGCACTCGGCCCGGCGCGACCCACCACAGCGGCCACCGCCTCGGCTACCGGTGCGTTGCCCGCAGCGACCGGTCTGCGACAGACGGTCTCGGCCTTCTTCGACGGCCTGCCCGCCCTGGCCGAGGACGCCGCCATGCTCACCACCCTGGCCGATGTCGCGGTGGGCGCCGGCCTGACCGCAGCGGAGTTGCCCGGCCAGTCGGCCACCGTGATCGGCCGCCTGTTCGTCGCCCGGCAGGCCGCGGCACCTGCCACCGTGCCGAGTCCGGATGTGCAGAAGCACACAGAGGACGACCGGACGAAAGCACTGGCGGCATTCGTCACCGCCTGTTATCAGGCCGGGGCCGGCTACACGCGGGTTGCCGTCGCAGCACCGACGGGCAGCGCCTACCGGACCTTTGCACGGGAGCGGATCGCGCAACTGAACACGGCCTCGGCACAGGGCAATGCGCTGCTGCGGGCTGCCGGGGGCGAGCCCGTGGCGAACCGCCCGGCCTGGTCATTCGACTCCGATCCACACGATGAGACCGGGGCCAGGACCATGGCCAGGGGGCTCGAGGACCTGCTGGCCGCGCGCATCGGGTCCCTGCTGCTGACCGGCGGCGCCCGCGACCTCGGCGTGGCGAACCTCTGGTACACCGGCTGGGCGCGTGGAAGGGCCGGCGGCGTCCAGGCGGTCCGCTTCGACTACACCGGCCAGAACCCGGGTGCACTGGCCCCGGCGAGCGGAAACGGGGAGTAAGGACGTGCAGGTCCCACAGGTGCTTTTGAACTCCGCCGCCGAGGCGATCGGCGGCGAGCGCGCCCATGCCTGGGCCGCAGCGCTGGACTATATGTACCTGGAGCTGATGGACCGGTGGCACTTCACCCCCGACCCCAAACCGGGTTCCCCCTGGGCCGGCGCGGAATCGATCGTCATCCCCGTGCTCAGTCAGGACAACTACAAGGCGGTCGTGCGAATCGCCGCACCCAATCGGAACAATCCACATGTGCACGAACAGGTCCTGCGCGCCCTCGAACTGTGGAACGGCCATGGGGCCGTGCGCATCATCTACCAGGACGCGACCTTCCGGGCCACGATGCAGGAGCGCCTGCGCACCCGGGTCAACCTGTCGACCGAGCCCTTGGAGGCCGTCGCCCCGATCTGGGGCCAGCTGGCCAGGGCGCTCAAGGTGCCCGGGCCCGCCGGCTTCGTGCGGGTCCAGGACATCGCTGCGGGCTGGGATGCCAAATTCGACCAGGATCTGAACCTGCTGTCGTCATTCCCCGACTTCCACCCGGGCGATCGGGCGCTGCTGGACATGGCCAGGTCCTGGACCCGGTACCTGGCCGCCTCCGATGAGCAATGGCTGTTACACGCCGATCTGCACTACTACAACATCCTGGCGGGCAATCCGGACGCCCACGGAGTCGCCACCTGGAAGGCCATCGATCCACAGCCGCTGACCGGACCGACCGCCTACACCGTCGCGCCGATCCTGTGGAACCGTCTGTTCGAGCTGCCGGGCGGCACTCCGGCCGGCCAGGCCAAGTGGTTGCGCGACTTCGGCGCCGATCTGTGCAGGCACGCCGACATCGAACCGAACTACGGCCTCGGGGCTGCGATCGCCAGGGAGGCGCAGAACATGTTCTGGTATCTGCACAGCGCCTACAACGGCACGCTGAAGTCCTTCGGCGACGCCGCCAGGTCACTGTGGGTGATGCGCGCACTGGCGGGAATGGACGTGGGCGGAGTCGATGCCCACTCCCTCAAGCGCCTGGGCTGAGCTCAGCCCTCGACGGTCACGAGGTTGGCCAGCAGCGGTGCGCCCAGCGTGATGATGAGCACCACCAGCACGACGATGAACACGATGCGCACGAAACCGGAGCCGAAGCGCAGGGCGGTGCGCGCTCCGATGATGCCGCCGGCCAGATTTCCCACCGCTACCGCCAGCCCGGCCGCCCACACCACATGGCCGGCCGGCACGAAGAGCAGTAGGGCTCCCAGATTCGTCGCCAGGTTCATGATCTTGGCGCTGGCCGAGGCCTGCAGGAAGCTGAAGCCCAGCAGCGCCACCAGGCCGATGACCAGGAACGATCCGGTGCCGGGCCCCAGGGCGCCGTCGTAGACTCCCACCACCAGGCCCAGCAGCCAGCCCAGCGCGTGGTGGCGCTTGGAGCGCAGGCCGAAGCGCAGATGGGCCTCGGCGCCCATGGCCGGCTTGAGCAGGGTGAACACGCCCACGCCCAGCAGCACCAGCACGATGATCGGCTCGAAGGCGTCACCGGGGATGAGGGTGGCGATCTTCGCACCCACCACCGCCCCGGCCAGAGCGAACACCGCGCCGGGCACAGTGAGCGATTTATCGGGTTTGACCTTGCGCAGATAGGTCACGGTGCTGCCGGCGGTGCCGACGATCGAGCCGACCTTGTTCGTCGCCACCGCCTGGATGGGGCTCATCCCCGGGACCAATAACAGCACCGGCAGCTGGATCAGGCCCCCGCCGCCGACAACTGCATCGATCCACCCGGCCAGCAGACCACCGGCCACCAGGGCCACGATGATCCACGGGCCGAGTTCGACTGCGTTCATCCCGGTACGGCCTCCCTGCGCTTCGAATCGGTCAGTCGGCCAGCGTCGCCTTGGCGTAGCCTGCCGCGACGTGCGCCGCCAGGGCGTCGACGGCCTCGGCCACGGGCAGTTCGCGGGATTCCCCGGTGAACCGATCGCGCAATTCGACCAGTCCGTCCTTCAGCCCGCGGCCCACCACCAGGATGGTCGGGATGCCCAGCAGTTCGGCATCACCGAACTTCATGCCCGGGCTCGTCTTGGGCCGGTCGTCGATGAGCACGGAAACCCCGCGGGCCTCCAGGTCCGCAGCCAGGGACTCAGCCGTCTCGAAGACCGAGGAGTCCTTGCCGGTGGCCACGATGTGGACATCGGCAGGGGCCAGGTGCTGGGGCCACAGCAGGCCCTTGTCATCTGCGTACTCCTCGGCGATGCAGGCCATCACACGGGTCACGCCGATGCCATAGGAACCCATGGTCACGACCTGCGTCTTGCCATTGACGTCGAGCACCTTGAGGTCGAGCGCCTCGGCGTACTTGCGGCCCAGTTTGAAGATCTGTCCGATCTCCACGCCGCGGGCCAGCTCGAGTTCCCCCGAGCCGTCGGGCGCCGGATCACCGGGCCGGACCTCGGCGGCCTCGATGAAGCCGTCGGCGGCGAAGTCACGGCCGGCGACCAGATCGAACACGTGCTGGTTCGCGGCGTTCGCGCCGGTGATCCAGCGGGTGCCGTCGACCACTCGCGGATCCAGCAGGTAGCGCAGGCCGGTGGAGCCCTCGGTGCCCAGCACCGGGGCGTCCAGGCTCAGGCCCGGCCCGATGTAACCCTTGACCAGACCGGGGTGCTTGGCCAGGTCCTCGGGCGTGGCCGCCTCGAGGTCGACCTCGCCCTCGCCCAACAGGCCGGTGCCGGCGGCGCGTCCGAAGTCGACCTCGCGATCGCCGGGCAGGCCGATGACGATGACCTCGCGGGTCCCGTCGGGGTGGATCACCGTCGCCACGACGTTCTTGAGCGTGTCGGCGGCACTCCAGGCACGATCGGCCCGCGGGTGCGCGGCGTTCGCGGCATCGACCAGGGTCTGGATCGTGGGGGTGTCCGGGGTGTCCTCGACGTGCGCGGCGGGCAGGCCCTCGAACGGGATGGGCTCCGGGACCACCGTGGTGACGGCCTCGACATTGGCGGCATAGCCGGCGGCGGTGCGAACGTAGGTATCCTCACCGACCTCCGAGGGGTAGAGGAACTCGTGGGTGCCGGAGCCGCCCATCGCGCCGGGGGTCGCCTCGACCATCACATAGGGCAGGCCCAGGCGGGTGAAGACGCGGACATAGGCCTCGCGCATCTTCTCGTACTGGACGTCCAGGCCGGCGTCTTCGACGTCGAAGGAGTAGGCGTCCTTCATGATGAACTCGCGCCCGCGCAGCAGGCCGGCGCGCGGGCGGGCCTCATCGCGGTACTTCGTCTGGATCTGGAACAGGTTCGCCGGCAGGTCCTTGTACGAGGAGTACAGGTCCTTGACCAGCAGGGTGAACATCTCCTCGTGCGTGGGGGCCAGCAGGTAGTCGGCCTTCTTGCGGTCCTGCAGGCGGAAGATGCCCTCGCCGAAGGCGGCCCAGCGGCCGGACTTCTCATAGGGTTCGGCCGGCAGCAGGGCGGGGAAGTGGACTTCCTGGGAACCAGCCCTGGTCATCTCCTGCCGGACGATCTCCTCGATCTTGCCCAGCACGGCCAGGCCCAGCGGCAGCCAGGTGTAGATACCGGGGGCGGCGCGGCGGATGTAGGCCGCGCGGTGCAGCAGCTTATGGCTCTTGACCTCCGCGTCCGCCGGGTCCTCCTTCAGGGTGCGCACGAACAGCGAGGACATCCGCATGGGCATGGTGGTCTCTCCTTGGAAAACGTGGGGCGCGCGGTGAGTCCGGCGCGCAGATTGCAACCCTCATGAGATTATCATTGCGCCGGGCCCGCGGTGGTGCCCTACAGTGGTCCCATGCCAGAACTGAACTTCGATCCGGCGGCGACCCAGCGCATCGACCTGTGGCTGTGGTGCGTGCGCATCTGCAAGACCAGGTCGGCGGCGCAGGCGGCCCTGAAGTCCGGCCATGTGCAGATCGACGGGGTGAAGGTCAAGCCCGCACAGAAGGTCAGGATCGGCCAGGAGGTCAGGGTCAGGCGCCCCGGCGCCGAACGCGTCCTGGTGGTCCAGGGGTTCCTCGATACGCGGGGTCCCGCGCCCATGGCACAGGCCTGCTATCTGGATCACTCCCCCGCGCCCAGCCCGCTGCTGCGCGCGGCCCTGCCCAAGCGCGATCCCGGCACGGGCCGACCCACGAAGAAGGACAGGCGGGAACTGGACCGCCTGCGTGGGCGCGACAGTCACTGACCGCACGAACGCACAGTTCCACTACTTAACGAAATGACGATTTCTGCCCGAAATCATCGATATATCAACAGTTCGTCAAGTAGTGGAACTACATAGGAGGGGCGGATCAGCGGGAGGACTTGCCGAACATATTGGCGATCGGCGTGAGGAACATGGGCCGCAGCAGGAACCAGCTGGCCACCAGCACCACGATCGAGATCGCGAACATGAGGAATCCGAACCAGGTCGCCGTGACATCCGGGGAACCGCCGTACATGTGCGTGACATTGCCCATCAGGCTGGCGAACCAGCCGTGGCCCTCGCGCAGTCCGGCGACCAGGGCGCCGACGAACACCAGGAAGACGTGGATGCAGATGAAGGCGACGAAGTAGATCATCGTCGGGAAGTGCAGCGCACGGGCGTATTCGACCTTGAAGACCTTGTTGATCGCCCATTCGTTCTTCCACGCATTCGACATCCGAAGGCCGGTGATGAGCGAGACCGGAGCGGCGATGAAGACCGTGACGAAGTAGGCCAGGACCTGCAGGGCGTTGTAGTTCGTCCAGCCCATTTCGGTCGGCCAGTTCATCGAGGCGTACTGCAGGGCGGTGGAGATCGCATTGGGGAAGATGTCCCAACTGGCGGGCACGATGCGGCGCCACTGGCCGGTGGCGAAGAGCATGATGAAGAACACCAGGCCGTTGAGGAACCACAGGAAGTCCATGGTGAAGTGGGTCCACAGGTTCAGGGTGATCTTCTTCGGGGCGCCCTTGGTCTTGATCAGGCCCTTGTTGTTGCGTGTCCAGTGCCCCTTGGGGTTGGGGTTGTTGCGCACGTCGAGCCCGGTCCTGATGATCGTGAGCATGAAGAACATGTTCAGGAAGTGTTGCCAGGACAACCAGGCGGGGATCCCATCGGCACCGCGGCGGACCTCATTGGCAGCGGACTGACCGGGGAACTTCTCGATGAAGGCCTGCACCCCGTCGAAGGTTCGCAGCCAGATCGCCAGACCGACCAGGATCGCAAGGACGACGATGCCGCCCAGAGCGTAGAGTCCCGGTTTGATGAAGGGCTGGAAGTCGAAGCCCTTGGACTTCTTCTTTTTCTTCTTCTGCGTCGACGCTGCCATGAAGCCTTCCTTGGCACTAGTGGGGAGAATCCTGATCACACCATAGCCGCCAAATTGAACGAGCGTTAAGTAGGTGATGCTAAGTAGGCGCCCGAGTGCTCCGGACACACCCGTCAAGCATAACCGGGCCCGCATCACACGGCGAACCGTTCCGCTCCGGCGCCTCCTCGGTACATGACGGTCGCAAAGGTCCCGACCTGCCGGTAGCCGGCGTGGGCATAGGACTTCAGGGCCGGGATGTTATAGGAATTCGCGTACAGGGAGACCACCGGTGCGACCCGGCGCAGCACGTCCTGGGTCAGCGCCGCCATCGCCCCGGCAGCCACCCCGTGTCCACGCGCGGCAGGAGCCACCCACACCCCCTGGACCTGCACAGAGTCCGGCGAGCGCAGTCCCAGGTCGGCCTTGAACAGGATTCGCTGGCCGCCGCTGCCATCCGGTTCGGTGATGAGGTAGGTGGAGCCGGCCGCCAGCAGGCCGGCCACCCGGTCGCGGTAGCCACTCGCCCCGCCCTCCAGGGGGCTGAAGCCCAGTTCCTCCTCGAACATGGCGACCGAGGCGGGGAAGACCAGGGGCAGATCGGCCGGGCGGGCCAAGCGCAGGCGGGCGTCCGCTGCGACATCGGGGGCTGCGATCGCGGCCAACAGCGGTTGGTCCGGGCGCACCCCGCGGGGCTCGCCCCAGCCGGTGCGGCCGGCCAGGTCGAGGACCGCACCGGCCGCGCCGATGATCGACACCGCGGCCCTGCGCCGGGCCGCCAGCACCGGGGCGATGGCGGCATTCGACTCCGGGGTCGCACGGACCGGCACGATGGTACCGCCGAGCCAGTACGCCGAGCACAGCCGGCCTGCGCGGAAGTATCCGTAGAGGGTGCCCGTCATCGCCTGCGTCAGATTGCGCCCGTGAACGGCCAGCAGCTGCGACAGGTAGCAGTGTTCGGCAGGAGCGGCCGCCACCGCCTCGCGCAACCAGCCCAGGTGGATGGGTTCCAGCCGACGGATATAGCCGTCGGGGTCCCCGCCGCCTGCTGGTTGCCCGGTCCGCACAGAATGGAAGCTCACTGTGCGACGACGACTTCCGGGTGCCCCGCCGGGGCACCGGACTCATCGGCGATGCGCATCGCCTCTTCGATGAGGGTTTCGACGATCTGGGATTCCGGCACCGTTTTGACGACCTGGCCCTTGACGAAGATCTGTCCCTTGCCGTTGCCACTGGCCACGCCCAGGTCCGCCTCGCGCGCTTCGCCGGGGCCGTTGACCACGCAGCCCATCACGGCCACGCGCAGCGGCACCTCCATGCCCTCGAGTCCCGCTGTGACCTTCTCGGCCAGGCTGTAGACGTCGACCTGGGCCCTCCCGCAGGACGGGCAGGAGACGATTTCGAGCTTGCGCGGGCGCAGATTGAGCGATTGCAGAATCTGTTCGGCGACCTTGACCTCTTCGACCGGGGGCGCGGACAGGGACACCCGGATGGTGTCGCCGATGCCGCGGCTCAGCAGCGCTCCGAAGGCGGTGGCCGATTTGATGGTGCCCTGGAAGGCGGGGCCCGCCTCGGTCACGCCCAGGTGCAGTGGCCAGTCCCCGCGTTCGGCCAGCATCTCGTAGGCGGCCACCATGACGACGGGGTCGTGGTGTTTCACGGAGATCTTGAAGTCGTGGAAGTCGTGCTCTTCGAACAACGAGGCCTCCCAGACGGCGGACTCCACCAGTGCCTCAGGGGTGGCCTTGCCGTACTTGGCCAGCAGCCGTTTGTCCAGGGATCCGGCGTTGACTCCGATCCGCAGGGATACGCCGTGGTCCTTGGCCGCCTGTGCGATCTCGCGGACCTGGTCGTCGAATTTGCGGATGTTGCCCGGGTTGACGCGGACCCCGGCACAGCCGGCTTCGATCGCCTTGAAGACGTATTTGGGCTGGAAGTGGATGTCGGCGATGACGGGGAGCTTGGACTTCGCGGCAATCGCGGTCAGCGCCTCGGCGTCGTCGGCGGTCGGGCAGGCCACGCGCACGATGTCGCAGCCGGCTGCCGTCAGCTGCGCGATCTGCTGCAGGGTGGCGTTGATGTCGGTGGTGGGTGTGGTGGTCATGGACTGGATGCTCACGGGGTAGTCCGATCCCACTCCCACGGCTCCCACGTGGATCTGCCGGGTGGGGCGCCGCGGGCGCAGCACCGGGGGCGGTGCCGCCGGCATTCCCAGATCGATCGAGGTCACTTCTGTTCCCTTCTAAGCTGTCTCGGTGAAAGTCTATGCCGCCTAGAGTCCCAGGCGGATCGGTTTGAAGATGTCGACGTAGACCAGCAGCACGGTCATGCACAGCATGAGGCCCGTGACCGCATAGGTCAGCGGCAGCAGTTTGGCTGTGTCGAACGGGCCGATCACACCCCGTCCGCGGCGCAGGTTGATCCGCCGCCGCGCCCCCTCATAGAGGGCCACGGCGATGTGCCCGCCGTCCAGGGGCAGCAGCGGCACCATGTTGAAGGCGAACAGGAACAGGTTGAGCCCGCCCAGCAGGTTCAGTCCCGTGAGGAATTTATCCGTGACGTCCAGGCGGTCCGAGGACACGATCTCGCCGGCCACCCGCCCCACGCCCACCATTCCCACGGGGCTGTTCTCATCGCGTTCGGCGTCGCCGAAGGCCACCTGGCCCACCGCCACCAGCCGCTGCGGCAGGTGGATGAGCGCGTCAAAGGTCTGGCCGATCAGCTGTCCCATCTGCCCGGGGAACTCGCCGACGGGGATGCCGCTGCGGTCCATGGTCGGCGAGATCCCCAGGAACCCCTCTTCGCGGGTCTCCGGCTTACCGTCCGCACCGGTCACCGGATGGCCGGATTCATCGGTGACGGCCTGTTCGCTGCGGATCACGGGGACGTCCAGGGTCTGCCTGGCGCCGTCGCGTTCGATCACAATGGGCACCGTGGTGCCGGCCGCCGCGCGGACCTGGGAGCCCAGGGCGGCCCAGTCCGAGGTGGCATGGCCGGCGATCGAGACGATCCGATCGCCCGGACGCAGGCCGACCTGCCAGGCCGGTGTCAGGGGGTCCGCTTTCGTGCAGGCCGCCTCGGCCCTGCCCTGCTTCGCCGCTTCGGCCTGCCGCTCCTGTGCCTGCGAGGCGGGCACCGCGCATTCAACGATGGTCTGCACCGTAGTCGTCGGCTGCAGGTTGGCGCCGATGCACACCAGCACGATGAACATGATGATGATTCCCAGGACCAGGTTGACGGCGGGTCCGGCGAACATCACGGCCAGGCGCTTGGGCACCGACAGGGCGTAGAAGGTCCGGTGTTCCTCCCCCGGCACTATGTCCTGGTTCGAATAGGCCCGGGCCTCGGCCATCGTCGTCTCGAAGGGTCGGCGCCGCCGCTGCCTCCCGCCGGGCTCCCCCTGCGCGGATGGGCCCTGCGTGGCTGCGACACCCGCCGGCTGTTCCACCAGAGCGTGCGGGGCGACAGGCGCCAGGGCGTCCTCGCCGATCCGCGTATTCGTCCGATCCTTCGGCGGGTACATACCGGGCATCGCGATGAAGCCGCCCAGCGGCAGCAGTTTGACGCCGTACTCGGTTTCCCCGCGCCGGAATTTGAACAGGGTCGGGCCGAAGCCGATCATATAGTGGCTGACCTTGACTCCGAAGCGCTTGGCGAAGGTCAGGTGCCCCAGTTCGTGCAGCCCGATCGACAGGCCGACGCCCACCAGCAGGAGCAGGACGCCGAGAATGTAGAGCAGTGCCGTCATGCGCGCTCCACCCCCGGCTCGGGCTCACGGGCCACCGGTTCACGGGCTGCGATCCACCTGCCGATCGTGGCACGGGCCCAGGCGTCCGCGGCGCCGATCGCGGCCCTGGTGAAATCCGCCGCCGGAGTGTGGGCCTGCAGGGCGTATGCCAGACCCGTGGGGATATCGGTGAAGCGGATCCGGCCGGCGTGGAAGGCCGCGACGAGTTCCTCATTGGCCGCGTTGAGCGCAGCGGGATAGGTGGTGCCGCGCCGCCCGGCCTCGACCACCAGGTCCAGAGCGGGGAACGCCCGCCGGTCGACGGGTGCGAAGTCCCAGGTCACAGGCCTGTTCCAGGCGTTTCCGGCCGCTACCCGGGGCAGGCGGGCGCCGCGGGCCAGGGCATAGGCGATCGGCAGGCGCATATCCGGTGGGGAGAGCTGGGCGATCGTCGCGCCATCACGGAATTCGACCATCGAGTGGATCTGCGACTGGGGGTGGACGACGACCTCGATGTCCTCGAAGGGCACGCCGAAGAGCAGATGCGCCTCGATCACCTCGAGGCCCTTGTTGACCAGGGTCGCGGAGTTCGTCGTGATGACGGTGCCCATCTGCCAGGTCGGATGCGCCAGCGCCTGGCCCGGGGTGACCGTGGCCAGCTCGGCCGCGGACATGCCGCGAAACGGCCCGCCCGAGGCGGTGACGACCAGGCGGGCGACCTCGCCGTGGGTGCCGGCGCGCAGGGCCTGGGCGATCGCGGAGTGCTCCGAGTCGACGGCCAGCAGCCGGGCGCCGGTGGCCCTGGCGGCCTCGAGCACCAGGGTCCCTCCCATGATGAGTGATTCCTTGTTCGCCAGGGCCACGTCGGTTCCGTGGTCCAGGGCGGCGAAGGTGGCCGAGAGGCCGGCGGCCCCGGTGATCGCGTTGAGCACCAGATCGGCCGGAGTTCCCGCCAGCTCGGCCGCGGCCCGCGGGCCGAGCAGGATCCGGGTGACGGGGTCGGGCCGGCCGAGTTCGGCCCCGGCGCGGGCGAGTGCCTCGCGCACGGCTCCGAGGGCAAAGACGTGGGCCAGGGCCAGGGTTTCCACGCCGAACTCTACTGCGGCGTGCGCCGCAGCGGTCAGGTTCGAACCGGCCGCCAGGCCCGTCAGCCGGAAGTTTTCCGGGTGGGTGCGGACCACATCCTGGGCCTGTGTGCCAATGGAACCGGTGGCTCCTAGTAGGATCAGTGTTTGGGCAGTCACATTGACCGATCCTGCCAAACGATTCTGAAACAACGTCGTGAAGTCGGACCGGACTGCCCGGAAACGCGCAACCGGTTACTCTCCCCTCGGCAACCGCATGCCAGTCGGCAACCGCACGCCAGGGCGCGGGCAAGACCGCGACATCGCTTGAAGGAGCAGAACTCGCATGGCCAAGACCATCACCCCGGATCAGCTGCTGGGCATCGATTCGGTATTCGACAAGGACGATCTCGAGTGGGCCGGCATCGTCCGCAGCTGGCTCGACGACAACGTCCGTGAGAACATCGGCGACTACTACCTCGACGGCACCATTCCCGCCCGCGAGCTGGCGGAGGGCCTGGGCGATCTGGGCGTGCTGGGCATGCACCTCGAGGGTTACGGCTGCGGCGGCTCGACGGCCACGCAGTACGGCCTGGCCTGCCGCGAACTCGAAGCGGTCGACTCCGGCCTGCGCTCCCTGGTCAGCGTCCAGGGCTCCCTGGCGATGTTCGCCATCCACCACTGGGGCTCGGAGGACCAGAAGAACGAATGGCTGCCGAAGATGGCAGCCGGCAAGGCGATCGGCTGCTTCGGTCTGACGGAACCCGATGTCGGCTCCGACCCTGCGGGCATGAAGACGCACGCGAAGAAGGACGGCGACGACTGGATCCTCAACGGCGCCAAGATGTGGATCACGAACTCCCCCGTGGCCGACGTCGCCGTGGTCTGGGCGAAGACCGAGGAGCTGGACAAGAAGGGCCGGCCGATGGTCCGCGGCTTCGTGGTCCCCACCGACACCCCCGGGTTCTCCGCGCCGAAGATCCAGCGCAAGCTGTCCCTGCGCGCCTCGATCACCGGTGAGATCGTGCTGGACAATGTGCGCCTGCCCGCCGATGCGATGCTGCCCAAGGCCGAGGGCCTCAAGGGTCCCCTGTCGTGCCTGTCAGAGGCCCGCTTCGGCATCGTCTTCGGCGTCACCGGCGCTGCCCGCGACGCACTGGAGGCGGCGCTGGACTACACCGGCACGCGCATCCAGTTCGACCGTCCGCTGTCGTCCTTCCAGATCTCCCAGCAGAAGCTGGCCAAGGCCTTCGGCCAGTACTCGCAGATCACGTTGCTGGCCGCCCACCTGGGCCGAATCAAGGATTCAGCGGCCGGAGTCACTCCGGAGCAGATCTCCCTGGGCAAGATGGTCAACGCCGATACCGCGATGAACATCTGCCGCGATCTGCGCGCGCTGTTCGGCGGTTCGGGCATCACCAGTGAGTACCCGGTGCTGCGCCATGCGATCAACCTGGAGACGGTGCTGACCTATGAGGGCACCCACGAGGTCCACCAGCTGACGATCGGCCGCGCGCTCACGGGCATCAACGCCTTCGCGAACTACCAGGGCTGACCCGGATTCGCCGAGCCGGTGAAAATGTGCGCTGTTCCTCCGGGGGCAGCGCACATTTTCAATGGCCCGGCGCCGGGTTGCTTTAAAGGTCTGGCGGATATACCTTTTAGTCGAGAGCGCGGCGCCCGTCCGCGTTCACTCCTGTCAACGACGACAAACGGAGGACACAGGGAATGAGAATCGCCGTCCCGACCGAAATCAAGAACAACGAGAACCGTGTGGCACTGACCGATGAGGGTGCCCATGAACTGATCCACGCCGGCCACGAGGTCTTCGTCCAGTCGGGCGCGGGCCTGGGCTCGCTCATCACCGACGAAGCCTATCGCGCGGCGGGCGCCACCGTGCTCGAGACCGCGGAGCAGACCTGGGCCGCCGGAGAGCTGCTGCTCAAAGTCAAGGAGCCGGTGGCCGAGGAGTACCGGTACCTGCGGGCCGATCAGACGGTCTTCGCCTATCTGCACCTGGCCGCCGATCGGCCGCTGACCGATGCCCTGGTCGCCTCGGGTACCACGGCCATCGCCTATGAGACAGTGCAGCTGAACGACCGCAGCCTGCCCCTGCTGGCGCCGATGAGCGAGATCGCCGGCCGCTTGGCCGCCCAGGTGGGCGCCGAACAGCTGCTGACGGTCAACGGCGGGCGCGGGGTGCTGCTGTCAGGGGTGCCGGGGGTGACACGCGCCGAGGTCGTGGTGATCGGCGCGGGCGTCGCAGGTTTCAACGCCGCGCGGATCGCCGCGGGACTGGGTGCCAATGTGCAGGTCTTCGACATCGACATCCCGCGGCTGCGCCATATAGACGAACTCATGGGACACGCCGTGCAGACCAGGGTGTCGGGGAAGATGGCACTTGCCAGGGCGGTCGCCGAGGCGGACCTGGTGATCGGCTCCGTGCTGATCCCCGGTGCCCGCGCCCCCAAACTGGTCACCGACGAGATGGTCGCGGGGATGAAGGCCGGCAGCGTGCTCATCGACATTGCGATCGACCAGGGCGGGTGCTTCGAGAACTCACGGCCCACCACGTACCAGGACCCCACCTTCAGAGTCCACGGTTCGACGTACTACTGCGTGGCGAACATGCCGGGCGCCGTGCCCTCGACGGCCACCCGTGCCCTGTGCAATGCCACCCTGCCCTTTACGCTGCGGCTGGCCAACGCCGGTGTCGAGCAGGCGCTGCGCGCCGATCCGGCTCTGTCCAGGGGCCTGAACACCATGGCGGGAGCCCTGACGAATGCAGGGGTGGCCGCGGCCCACGGGCTGGCGGCGGTCGAACCCGCCGCCGCGCTGGGCTAGCCAATGCCGGCGGAGCGGGTCACATGCGCTGGCGTGCGGTGATCCGCCCGCCGTCCGCCGTTTCCTCAACGACCAGATCGGCCGGCAGTTCCAAAGCGGGGGCCGGTTCGATCCGGCCATCGCGCACCAGCACCTCGAGGACGGCCGCGAAGTCTGGCGCGCTGATGCGCACGCCCTCGACGTGACTGGGCAGTTTCCGCATCGAACGCCGCTGCAGTTCACTCAGCCCCGCGCCGGTCGCGGTCTGCGACGGCTCGGCGGCCTCGACCCGGATCGGGGCGGCGGGATCGGCGGTGAGCAGCCCGCCCAGGCGCAATACGGCCAGGCGCACCAGTTCGCGGGCCAGAGCCGGGACCTCGGCGGTGATGTGTACCCGCGCATCGGGAGTGTCGTCCTGGACGCCGTCCGCCGAAACCCCTACGCCCAGCAGGCGCAGCACCCCTGCGATCTTCGCGACCCGGTCCAGGCCCTGTTCGAAGCTGAGCACCACGGTGTCGCCGGCCGCATTGTCGGCGCGCAGGAAGTCGTCGTCGGCCCGGCCCATGACGATCGGATAGTCCAACAGGTCGAATGTCGGATTGAGCAGCCCGGGATGGTCCTCGGATAACACGCCGGGACGGACGAACCAGTGCGGTTCACGGGTGAAGGGCGACATCGTGTTCGGGACCTCTCAGTCGACGCTGGCCATGACCTCGACGACGCGGTCGATGAACGCGTCGACCTGGTCCTCGTTGTACGCCTTGTGCCCACGGCGGGTCTTGAACAGCACCCTGCGGACCTCGTCGACGCTCATCGGGACACCGTCGGAGAGGTAGGCCCGGATCTTGTCGCACAGCGCGTCGACCTCGGTCAGGTCGTAGCCGATCCGGCCCGGTTCAGCCTGATCGAAGCGCTCCCCATAAGGCCGCTGCAGGCGTCCCCGCAGGCTGCCGGCAGCGCGCGTGAGCTCATTGACCCAGGCATTCTGCCCGGCGCCCGCGATCAGCTGTTCCTGGGCGCGCTTGGCGAAGGCGTCCTCCAAACGGTCCAGAGCGGCGTCGACCACGCCCACGTGGTAGCCCTTGCGGACAAGGTCGAATCCGACGGTGCGCACGGCGCGAGCGTCCAGATCGCCTGGCAGCGTCGTGGAGCGTTCGAAGGATTCACGCGCCCGCTTGAAGAAGCTGTCGACCTGTGCAGGATCGTAGCCGCTCTTCCAGCCCGTCATGCGCGGGAAGTTCGTTTCCATTCCGCCCTTTCCTCCGCCCGGGGTAGTGCCGGGAACCACACCCGGGAGATCCCGGGAAGACACATCTTCTGTAGATCTTAGCGGGTGTGGCGCTCCCGTGATTCCCAGGAAGCCGAACTCATTCCGCGGCGGCCAGCTGTCCGCACGCCCCGTCGATGTCCTTGCCCCTGGTGTCGCGGATCGTCGTCGGCACACCATTGGCCACCAGGCGGTCGACGAATTCCTGCGCCACGGCCGGGTCGCTGGCCGTCCACACCGAACCGGGGGTCGGGTTGAGCGGGATCGGATTGACGTGCACCCAGCCGCGGCCGCGCGCATTGAGCTTCTTGGCCAGCAGTTCGGCACGCCACGCGTGATCGTTCATGTCCTTGATCAGCGCGTACTCGATGCTCACGCGCCGTCCCGTGGTCTTGTAGTAGTTGTAGGCAGCGTCGATCGCCTCGTCGGCCTTCCAACGCGTATTGACCGGGATCATCTCGTCGCGCAGTTCGTCGTCCGGCGCGTGCAGGCTCAGCGCGAAGGTCACCGGAATGTCCTCGGCGGCCAGCTTGTTGATCGCCGGGACCAGGCCCACCGTCGACACCGTGATCCGGCGCGCGCTCATGCCCAGGCCGTTCGGCTGCGGATCGGTGAACCGGCGTACCGCGTTCATCACGCGCTTGTAGTTGGCCAGCGGCTCGCCCATGCCCATGAAGACGATGTTCGTCACGCGTTCGGGACCGGAGTGCGCAGGGGCCTGCCCCGTGCCATGGGCCGCGGCCGAGGCGTAACCCGCCTTGGCCACGCCCGTCGAGTGGCTGCCGGGCCGACCGGCGCGGTCGGTCTCGTCCTCATCGGACTCGCCCCCGACCTCGGCGGCTGCATGGCCCAGGAAGTCCAGGTCCTCCGGCGCGTCCTGCGCGAGTTCGCCCGCGGCGATGACCTGATTGGCCCGCACCACCTGTTCGACGATCTCGGCGGTGGACATATTGCGGGTCAGGCCCTGCTGGCCGGTGGCACAGAAGGGACAGTTCATCCCGCAGCCGCACTGGCTGGACACGCACAGAGTGATGCGGTTGCGATAGCGCATCAGCACCGATTCGACCAGGGCGCCGTCGAACAACCGCCACAGGAACTTGATGGTGTCCCCGTTCGCGGTCTTCAGCCGCCGCACCTCGTTCAGCAGCGGCGGGAAGAAGCGCTGCGCCAACTCATCCCGCTTGCCCTGCGGCAGATCCGTCATCGCCTGGGGATCCGTCGTATTGTGCACGAAATAGTGCGTGGAGAGCTGCTTGGCCCGGAAACCGGGCAGGCCCATCTCCTTGACCGCCGCGATGCGTTCGTCCATCGTCATATCGGCCAGGTGCTGCGGGGGCTGCTTGACCCTGGGGGACTTGAAGTTCAGCAGCGGCCGCCCGCCGCGGGTGGGTGTGCGCGAGGTGGTCCCGTCCTCGTGTTCGACGACGGGACGGACCTGCCTGCGTGGTTTGAAATCAGCCATAACCTGTCAATTCAACCACGCCGGACCCACGCTTAGGACAGGCTGCGTGAGCAATCGCACCACAACCCGCCCGCGCCACATCCGCTCGCGTGGCATTCGGGCGGACAGTGCCTCAGGAGAACACCTTGCCCGGGTTCATGATGTTGTGCGGGTCCAGTGCCCGCTTCACCGCCCTGTGCATCGCAATCACCTCGGCGCTGAGCTCGCGGGACAGTCCGCCCATCTTCAGCAGGCCGATCCCGTGTTCACCGGAGACCGTGCCCCCGGCGTCCAGCGCCGCCTGCAGGATCTCCTCGAAGGCCTGCTGCGCGCGCACCCGTGCCGCATCGTCGCCGGCGGGCACGACCAACAGCGGGTGCAGATTTCCATCACCGGCGTGTGCGATCTGCGCCAGTTGCACCTGGTTGCGCTCGCCGATCTCCTGGATCCGGGCCAACACCTCGGGCACCTTGGACCGGGCGACCACGACGTCCTCCGTGAGCACCGGGCCCAGCCGTTCCAGAGCCGGATAGGCCAGGCGGCGGGCGGCGAAGAAGGCATCGGCCTCATCCTTGTCCTCGCTGATGGCGGCCATCGTGGCGCCGGCCGATTCGAATGCGGCGACGATCTTCTCCGCCTCGGCGCGGCCGGCCTCTCCCGGGAGGTCGCTCGATGCCAGCAGCACGACCTCGGCGTCGGCCGACAGCCCCATGTTCTTCCAGTCGTCCACCGCCTTCAAGCAGTACTTGTCGACCAGCTCCAGCGCCGCGGGGATGACTCCCGCGGCGGTCACATTGGCCACGCCCTGGCCGGCGTCGACCAGGCTGTCGAAGTAGCCGATGATCGCACGGGTCTCCGTGGGCAGCGGTACCAGACGGACCTTGATCTCGACGATCACGCCCAGGGTGCCCTCGGAGCCGGTGTAGAGGCCGCGGAAATCGTAGCCGGCGACGTCCTTCGCGGTGCGCTTGCCCACCCGGACGAGTTCGCCCAGGCCGTTGACCAGTTCGAGTTCGAGCACGTATTCGCTCGTCACCCCGTACTTCACGCAGCACAGCCCGCCGGCATTGGTCGAGACGTTTCCGCCGATCGAGGACCACGGCGCGCTGGCGGGATCCGGCGGGTACCACAGACCGTCATCGGCCACACGCGCCCGCAGATTGTCGTTGACCACCCCCGGCTGCACGGTGGCCGTGCGCTCCACCGGATCCACGTCCAGGATCGTCTGCATCCGGTCGAAGGAGATGACCAGGCAACCGGCGATCGCATTGGCGCCACCGGACAGACCGGTCCCGGAACCGCGTGGGACGATCGGCACGGAGTGCTCGATGCACCAATTCACGGCCGCCACGACCTGCTGCTTGTCGTGTGGGCGCAGCACCGCCAGCGCGGTCTCATAGGGGGCCCATTCCGCATCGTCGTGCAAGAACCGGTCCATCACATCGGGATCCGTGATGAGGCACTGGGGCCCCACCAGGTCCGCCAGGGTTGAGATATCAGGCATGCCACATTCCTATCATGTGTGGGCTAGGCGGCAGTGCCGGGTTTCAGCCGTTGAGGAACCCGGGCAGGAAGCTGAACAGCGCCAGGGCCACCGGTGCCGTCGGGAGGATCGAATCGAGCCGGTCCATCACCCCGCCGTGCCCGGGCAGCAGCGTGCCCATGTCCTTGAGGCCCAGATCGCGTTTGATCATCGATTCGGAGAAGTCGCCCAGGGTCGCGAAGGCGGGCACCACCAGGCCCAGCACCAGGCCGGTCCACCAGGGCGCCTGCACCAGGAGGACGGCCAGGCAGATGCCCACTCCCACCGCGAACACGGTGGAGCCCAGGTAGCCCTCCCAGGACTTCTTCGGCGAGATCGACGGAGCGATCGGGTGGCGCCCCATCAGGACGCCGAAGACGTATCCGCCGGTATCGGAGGACACGCACAGTGCCAGGAAGGTCGCCACCATCGCATTGCCGTGGTCCTGTGCGAGCAGGTAGACGACGAATGAGGCCATCAGGCCCACATAGGTCAGCGCGAACAGGTTGAGGCAGAAGTCCTTGACCGGGTTGGCGCAGTTGCGGACCAGGATGATCCACATGATGAGCCCCGAGCCGACGGTGAATACCGCCCACAGTGCCTCCCGTCCGCCGAAGTAGGCGGCGAGCACCATGAGCACGCCCACGCCGATGGTGGGCCAGCGCAGCACCTGGGAACCCGACTTGCTCAACGCGTCGGAGAGCTCCCAGAGGCTAGCGCCCACCCCGATGACGACGACGATGAGGAACAGCGGCGGCCAGATGACCAGGCTGAGGATGACGATCCCGCCGAGCACCACGCCCACGCCGATCGCCGCGGGCAGATTGCGCCCGGCCTTGCCGTAGTCCTTCGCCTCGGGGGGTTCGACGAGGGGATGTTCCGCGGTTCTGGTGTCCTCCGGGTCGAATCCCGGGGGCACCTGCGCCGCCGCTCCGTCTTGGGACACCGCTCAGACCTCGAGCAGTTCCTTTTCCTTTGCGGCCAACAGCTTGTCGACCGCCTCGACCTTCTGCTTGGTCAGGTCCTCGAGCTCGGAGACGGCGCGGTGCAGGTCGTCTTCACCGAACTCGCCGTCCTTCTGGGCCTTCTCCAGGGTTTCCTTGGCCTTGCGGCGAACGTTGCGGATGGCGACCTTGCCGTCTTCGGCATCGCCCTTGACGATCTTGACGTATTCCTTGCGGCGCTCCTCGGTGAGCTCCGGCAGGACGATGCGGATGATGTTTCCGTCGTTGGCGGGGTTGGCGCCCAGATCCGAGTTGCGCAGGGCGGTTTCGATATTGCCCAGCGCGGTGCGGTCGAAGGGGGTGATGAGAATGGTCCTGGCCTCAGGCACCTGGAAGGACGCCAGCTGCTGCAGCGGCGTGGGTGCGCCGTAGTAGTCCACGGGAAGTTCGGCGAACAGGCTGGGATTCGCCCGGCCGGTGCGAACGTTCGCGAAAGCGTCCTTCGTCGCGTCGATCGAGCTGTCCATCTTCGAGCCGGCTTCGGCCAGCGTTTCCTTGATCATGGAGGTTCTCTCTTCGTAGGGTTCTTCTCCCGGCCGGGCTGGGGCCCACGGGCGTTTGAAACCAGTGTAGTCGGTGCGCTCGTGCGCTTCAGGCGCGGCGTGGAGCACCCACCGGGCCGAGCGGCTCCGGTGGGTGCTGTGGGGGCAGGTGTCAGGCGGCGGTGACCGAGGTGCCGATCTGGGCACCGGCGATCGCGGCCTGCAGGTTGTCCGTGCCCTCCATGCCGAACACGCGCATCGGCAGGCGGTTGTCCATGCACAGGCTGAAGGCAGTCGAGTCGACGACCTTGAGACCGCGGGCCAGGGCATCCTGATAGGTGATGTGATCGATCTTGACCGCCGAGGCGTCCTTCTTCGGGTCCGCCGTGTACACGCCGTCCACACCGTTCTTGGCGATCAGCACCTCATCGGCGCGAATCTCCAGCGCGCGCTGGGCTGCGACGGTGTCGGTGGAGAAGTACGGCAGGCCGGCGCCGGCACCGAAGATGACGACGCGGTCCTTCTCCATGTGGCGGATGGCACGGCGCGGGATATAGGTCTCTGCGACCTGGGTCATCGGAATGGCCGACTGCACGCGGGTGTCGACGCCGGCCTGCTCCAGGAAATCCTGCAGGGCCAGGCAGTTCATCACGGTGCCCAGCATTCCCATGTAGTCGGCCCTGGTCCGGTCCATTCCGCGCTGCTGCAGTTCGGCACCGCGGAAGAAGTTGCCGCCACCGACCACGATGCTGATCTCCACTGCGGGCGAGGCCGCGGCGATCTGCCTGGCCACACCGGAGACGACGTCCGGATCGACGCCGACGTTTCCTCCGCCGAACACCTCACCGGAGAGCTTGAGCAGGACGCGCCGCTTGGAGGTGCGCAGCGGATCGTTGGCGTGAGCGGACACGGGCGTTTCGGACATAGGTTCCCTTTCGAACGGTGCAACCACGATTTTGACCATCGTACAGTTTAGCGCGCACGCCAGGCGGGCGCACAAAGGCCGAGGCCGCACCCCGGTGACATCACAGTGTCACTCGGGTGCGGCCTCGGCCTGCGCATCCTCCCGGTGGGAGGATGCGGATCAGTTGCCCACGCGGAAGCGCAGGAAACCGGTGGCCTTCAGGCCGGCGTCGGACAGGATCTTGCCGACGGAGACCTTCGGGTCCTTGGCGAAGCCCTGGTCCAGCAGAGCGTTCTCCTTGTAGAAGCCGTTGAGGCGGCCTTCGACGATCTTCGGCAGGGCGGCCTCGGGCTTGCCCTCGTTCTTCGTCAGTTCGGTCAGCACCTGGCGCTCGTGCTCGACGATCTCCGCGGGGATGTCCTCGCGGGAGAAGTACTTCGGCGTCAGAGCGGCGATGTGGACTGCCACATCGTGGGCCACGGCCTGGTCGTCGCCCTCGTAGGCCAGCAGCACGCCGACCTGCGGGGGCAGGTCCTTGTTGGTGCGGTGCAGGTAGGACTCGACGTGCTGGCCCTCGATGCGGGCCACGCGCTTGAGTTCGACCTTCTCGCCCAGCGAGGCGCCGCCTTCGGTGATGATCTGGGAGACGGGCTTGCCGTCGACCTCGACCGCCAGGAAGGATTCCGCGTCCGCGGCGTTGTTGGCAACGGCCAGGTCCAGGATCTGGTTTGCCAGTTCGATGAACTTATCGGACTTGGCGACGAAGTCGGTCTCCGAGTTGAACTCGATGATCGTGCCGACGCCGTTTTCGACGTGGGTGGCGATCAGGCCGTCGGAGGTCGAACGACCTTCGCGCTTGGTCGCGCCCTTGATGCCCTTGAGGCGCAGGGCCTCGGCCGCAGCGGCCTGGTCGCCATCGGCGGCGTCGAGGGCCTTCTTGACGTCGAGCATGCCGGCGCCGGTCTTCTCACGCAGCGCCTTGATGTCGGCTGCCGTGTAGTTAGCCATGGATTCTCCTCTTCTTACTTCTCAGCAGCGGCGTCTTCGGCCGGAGCCTCAGCAGCAGCCTCGGCGGCGGGAGCCTCCGTGGCGGGGGCTGCAGCGGCGGCATCCTTGCCCTCGAGGACCTCGCGCTCCCATTCGGGCAGCGGCTCGACGGCGGAGACGTTCTTCTCACCCTCATCGGCGGAGTGGCGCTTGATCAGACCCTCGGCGACGGCGTCGGCGACCACGCGGGTCAGCAGCTGCACGGAGCGGATCGAGTCGTCGTTGCCGGCGATCGGGTAGTCGACCTGGTCGGGGTCGCAGTTGGTGTCGAGGATCGCGATGACCGGGATGCCCAGCTTGCGGGCTTCGTCGACGGCCAGGTGTTCGCGGTTGGTGTCGACGATCCACAGCGCGGACGGGGTGCGCTGCATATCGCGGATGCCGCCCAGGGTGCGCTCGAGCTTGTCCTTCTCGCGGCGCAGGATGAGCAGTTCCTTCTTGGTGTGGCCGGAACCGGCGACATCGTCGAAGTCGATCTCTTCGAGTTCCTTCAGGCGACGCAGACGACCGGAGATCGTCTGGAAGTTCGTCAGCATGCCGCCGAGCCAGCGGTGGTTGACGTAGGGCTGGCCGACGCGCTTGGCCTGCTCTTCGATGGCTTCCTGCGCCTGCTTCTTGGTGCCGACGAACAGGATCGAGCCGCCGTGGGCGACGGTTTCGCGCACGAATTCGAAAGCGCGATCGATGTGGGTCAGCGTCTGCTGCAGATCCACGATGTAGATGCCGTTGCGCTCCGTGAAGATGAAGCGCTTCATCTTCGGGTTCCAACGACGGGTCTGGTGACCAAAGTGCACGCCGCTTTCCAGCAGCTGGCGAGTGGTGACGACGGCCATGCCGCACACCCCTTTCCTGGGCGCCCCAACCAGGGGCGCACTGTTGAGTCATGCTGCCGCGCACGGGCACGATGTGCCCGAAGGACCGCATGACGGATTCCGGTTGATTCCTGGTATCCGTCCGGATGCCGGCGACTCCCTGCCCGGCGCCTGGTTGTGACCATGCGCGCTTCGGGCTGTGGATTCGCACCGTCGGCATACTCGGATGCATCGGATACGCGAAGTCGAAAGGCGTCATAAGACACTTTCCGCTGTGGCGATTCTATCCCGGCCGGTCAACGAGCGACAAGCCGAATACCGCACCGACACCAGTGATTCAGGGCACATGGGTGAATGTGCACCGCGGGTCACCGCCCTGTGGACCGCGTGCCCACCGTGTGTTCATCGGACTGTGGACACGGTGCCGGCATCCACAGCTCCGCCTAGGGCTCTTCCCACAGTGCCCCGGACCGGCTGTGCTGGAGGCATCGAGAGCCGATGGACTCCAGGAGGAACGATGTCCACTCCCCCGCCCCGCGACACCTTGCTCATCGCCGTGTGCGCTGCCCTGATGACCGTCATGGCCAGCTTGGTGGCGCTGCCGGCCCGGGCCCAGGAGACGCCCAACTGGCTCAGCCCGGTGGCCGGTTTCACGATCAGCAGGGCCTTCGACAAACCCGCCCAGAACTGGAATTCCGGCCACCGGGGGATCGATGTGGCCGCCGGGTTCGGAGAGCCGGTGCGGGCCCCGGCCGATGCCACCGTGACCTTCGCAGGGTCGATCGCCGGCCAGGGATCGCTGACCCTGGACACCGGCGACTACACCGTCTCCTTCACCGGCGTCGCTCCCCGGGTGAAGAAGGACGCGACGGTGGCAATCGGAGATGCCATCGCCGAGGTCTCAGCACCCGGACACTGCGAGACCGGCTGCGTGCACATCGGAGTGTGGCGCAGTGGTGCGGCCAAGGACTATCTGAACCCTGCGGATTTCTTCGGCGCGGACTATTCCGTCCTCCTGGCCATGGCACAGGCACCCGATGAACTCCCCGCTCTGCCGGCCGGCGGGTCGGACTCCCGCTCGGGTGCGGGAGCCTGGGGCGGGCACTCGAATGGGCGCATCCCCGAAGTGGCGCTGTGCCCCATTGCGACCGCGCCCGGACACCGGCAGCGCTGCGATGCGGCCAGAGCATTCGACCTGCTCAGCGGAGCCTTCAAACAGCGCTTCGGCCACCACATCTCGGTCACCGACTCCTATCGCGACTATGCGACCCAGGTCAGCGTCAAGGCGCGCAAGGGGCGGATGGCCGCGACCCCCGGCCGCTCGAATCACGGCTGGGGCCTGGCAGTGGACCTGGGCAGCGGGATCAGTTCCTTCGGCAGCCCCCAGCACGAGTGGATGCGGCAGAACGCTCCCCGCTACGGCTGGATCCACCCCGCCTGGGCGCGCACCTCGGGAACACTTCCCGAACCGTGGCACTGGGAGTTCCGCGCCGGCTGAGTCGGTCCGAGCACCCGCGAATGCGTAATGCACATCACCGCATGGGACCTGCTTCACTGCGCGGCATGCACGGACGGTGACACCAAGGTGAACATCAGGTGAATTCGCCCGGGAGGGCCCGAATCGGCTTGGCACCAGGTGCCCGCAGGGCGTGAAAATGGACGAAGAACACCGTCAAGTCCGCCGAGTAGTTAAGGCCCCCTGTGTCCCTTACATTCACGCTCTTCATCGTCGTGGTCGTCGTGGTCGTGGCACTCGCCTTCGACTTCACGAACGGCTTCCACGATTCCGCGAACGCCATGGCGACTTCCGTCGCCACGGGCGCGTTCACCCCCAGGACCGCGGTGCTGGTGGCGGCCGTCCTCAACGTCATCGGCGCGTGCATGTCCACCGAGGTCGCCAAGACGATCTCCGGCGGACTGTTCGATGAGAATCTCGTGACGCCACAGTTGGTTCTGGCAGGGCTGGCCGGCGCCATCATCTGGAATCTCATCACCTGGTTGTTCGGGCTGCCGTCCTCTTCCTCCCACGCACTGTTCGGCGGTCTGATCGGCGCGGTCCTTTTCACCGCCGGAACCCAGGGCATCCACGCCGGGGTCGTCGTCTCGAAGATCCTGCTGCCGGCGCTCATCGCCCCCGTGGTCGCCGCCGTCGCCTCGGCGATCGCCACAAAGCTGACCTACAAGATCTCCAACCCCGACGACAAGTACTCACAGCGGCTCTTCCGCAACGGCCAGCGGGTCTCCGCCTCGCTCGTCGCCCTGGCACACGGAACCTCGGACGGCCAGAAGACGATGGGCGTCATCACCCTGGTGCTCATCGCCGCTGGGTTCCAGACCGGCGGGACCGGACCCCAGTGGTGGGTCATCATCTCCGCCGGGCTGGCGATCGGCCTTGGCACCTTCTCCGGAGGCTGGCGCATCATGCGCACCATGGGCAAGGGCCTGACCGATATCCAGACCCCGCAGGGCTTCGCAGCCGAAACCTCCTCGACCGTGGCGATCCTGGCCTCGAGCCACCTGGGCTTCGCCCTGTCCACCACCCATGTGTGCACGGGATCCGTCGTGGGCTCCGGCCTGGGCCGCGGCACCGCGGTCCGCTGGGGCACCTTCGGGAAGATGGCCCTGGCCTGGCTGATCACCCTGCCGGCCGCCGGCCTGGTGGGCGGCGTGACGGCGCTGATCGCCAATACGGGCGGTTACGCCGGACCACTGATCGTCCTGGCCCTCTTGGCAGCGGGCTCCCTGGCCATCATCATCCACGCATCGAAGACGAAGATCGATGCGAAGAACGTCAACGAAGCGCGGGACGTGGTCGTCATGGCCGGTCCCACGACCACACCGAAGACTCAGGAGGTTGCGGCATGAGCATCGATTGGATGTCCCTGGCCGTGGTCTGCGGCATCACGGTGGGCGCCACCGCCGTGATCGCCATCATCGTGGCCACCAGCGCCAAACTACTGGACCGTTCACATGTCCACGAGGTCAATTCCGGACCGTCCGCTCAGGCCAGCGCCGAACGAATCGGCGGCATGGTCCTCCTTGCCGTCGTCGGCCTCATGCTGTTGTTCGGACTGTGGCTGATCGTGCCCTACTTCCACTGATTTCTCCCCGAAACGCCTACTGTGGGCCATGAGCGATGAGCTCATGGCCCACAGTGCGTATATCGGCAGTGCTTCGGGCCCACTGTGTTGGCCGGCGCTGCCGCAGACCCGCGGTGCGTCTCGACGGCGCTTCAAGCCCTGGGGTGGGCCTGTTCGTAACCTTCGCGCAGCCGCCGCATGGAGACATGCGTGTAGATCTGGGTGGAGTTGAGGCTGGAATGGCCCAGGTATTCCTGCACCTGGCGGATGTCCGCCCCGTTCTCCACCATATGGGTGGCCGCGGAGTGCCGCAGCCCGTGCGGGGCCAGCTCCGGGGAGCCCGCCTGCCCGGCGGTCGCCGCATGGACGACCCTTCTGACCTGGCGCACATCGATCCGGCCCCCGCGGGCTCCCAGGAACAGCGCCTGGCCCGAACGCGGTCCGAGCAGTTCCGGCCGGCCCTGCGCCAGCCAGGCGTCCACCGCGGACTGGGCGGGCACACCGTAGGGCACCCGGCGTTCCTTGTTGCCCTTGCCCAATACCGTCACCATGCGGATCGAGTCATCGATCGCGTCCACGTCCAGGGCGGCGAGTTCGGACACGCGCATCCCCGTGGCGTAGAGGAGTTCGAGCATAGCGGCGTCGCGCAGCCGCTGGGCCCGCTCACGGGGTGTGGCATCCTGAGATGTGCTGTCCTGAGATGCGGCGTCCTGCAGCGGGGCGCCCGCTGGAACATCCTCCTGGGGTTCGGTGTCCTGCACGGGTGTGCGCTCCGGATGGGCCAGGGCCTCCGCCCGGTCGAGCACTCCGGCGGCCTGCTCCTGCTTGAGTACCGCGGGCAGGCGCGAGGCCCGTTTGGGGCTGACGAGGCGGGCTGCCGGATTCCCCCGGGTCAGGCCCTGCCGCTGACAGTAGGCGCCGAAGGCCCGCAGTCCCGCGATGTGCCTGGCCACCGTGCCCGCCGCCCGGTTGCGATTGTGCATGTCCCACAGCCAGCCGCGCAGATTGCCCAACTCCACCTGGTCCAGGGCCGGGGGCTCTCCCCCGGAGTCCGCCAGCAGGAAGTCGAAGAAGCCGCGAACATCGGCACTGTAACTGCGCACAGTGTGCTGCGAGGCCGCGCGTTGGATGCGCAGGTCGTCCAGGAAACCCTCGAGTGCCCGCTGGTATTCGGACGGGTAGGGGGAAGCTGCTTCGTCCATGCGCCAAGTCTAGATCCCCTGCGCGCTCCGGTCATCCGGTTCCGCGCACCTTGACCCAGCCGGCGGCCGAGTGTTCGGCGTGCCCGGTCAACTCCAGTTCGGCGAGCGCCGCCATCGCCTGCCGATGGGTGATCCCCGCCTTGACGGCCAGGACGGTCGGGTCGGCTCCCCCGCGCAACGGCAGGGCGCTGTAGAGCCGGAGCTGTTCGGGACTCATCCCGTCCGTGGGCCGGGTCAGGACCGGCTGGGCTGGTCCTTCCGTGTCCGCCAGCTCTCCGATCCCGCCCACCAGCTCGCGGACCTCTGCTGCGGTGCTGACCAATACGGCCTGGCCCTCGCGGATGATCTTGTGGCAGCCGGCGGATTCCCCATTGAAAACGGAACCGGGGAAGGCCCCCACCGGGCGCATCAGCCCACTGGCCTTGTTCGCGGTGCTGAAGGAGCCCGAGCGCCAGCCGGCCTCCATCACGATCGTCCCCAATGAGAGTGCTGCGATGATGCGGTTGCGGTCGAGGAAGCGGTGCCGCATGGCGGTGGCCCCAGGCGGGAGTTCGGTGACCACGGCGGAGCGTGCTGCGACCTCGTCGAGCAGCGCCGAGTTCTGTTTCGGATACCACTGGTCGATCCCGCAGGCCATGACCGCCACCGTGCTGGGGACGTCCGTTTCCGGTTCCGTGGCTGCGCGCGCAGCAGCGGCGTCGAGGGCCGCAGAGTGGGCTACGGCGTCGATGCCCAGCGCCCCGCCGGAGACGACCGTGTGCCCGTGGCCCACCAGATCCATGACCACGGTGCGGGTCAGGGCCAGGCCGTATTCGGTGGCCGCGCGGGTGCCGACGATGGCGATGGGGTCGACGAGGGCCCGGTTCAGGGGCAGTCCGCCGCGCACCCAGAGGCCCAGCGGTGCGAAGAGGCCCAGATCGTCCAGGGCGTGGGGCCATTCTGCGTCGCCGGGGATGACGAGGCGGGCCCGGCCGGTGCGCAGCAGTGCCGCGTCGTTGTCGAGGTTGACCAGCGGCAGCCGGGCATTCCAGGTCTCCCACTCATTGCGCAGGCGGACCCCATCCGGTTCCATCCCCTGTTCGGCCACGATTGCCTGCAGCGCGTCGATGGCGGTGTCACGTCCCCCGGTGATCAACTCGAGCGTGTCCTCTGCACCCAGCTGCAGGCAGGCGGCTTTGAGAGTGGGCCGACCGGGTTCGGTCAGGTGCATGAGCAGGGCCGTCGCCCGGCGCTGCTGCGGACTGCTCGTCTTCGCGTCCATGGTGTCGTGTGTCATCGCACATCCTTCATTCGCAGGGCGAAGGCCTGGAGGACGTGTTCCCGGCCCGGTCGATCGATTCCGTCGAGGTCCGCCAGGCTGGTCGCCACCCGGAGGATGCGGGTGAAGCCGCGGGCCGACAGCAGCCGGCGCTCCATCGCATCGTGCAATGGGGCCGTCTCCTTGCGCGTCAGGGCGAAGTGGTCGAGCAGGAAGGCCCCGTCGGCCTTCGCGTTGAGTTCCCAGGGCAGACCGGCATAGCGTTCCGTTTGGGCAGCTCTGGCCCGCTCCACCCGGGCCGCGACCGTCGCCGAGGTCTCCTGTGGGCGGCCACTGACCAAGTCGGCCGGCGCGACCGGCAGCATGTTGAGTTGGATGTCGATGCGGTCCAACAGGGGCTCGGAGAGTTTGCACCGGTATCGCTTGCGCTGCGCCGGAGTGCAGATGCACCGGTTTCCGGGGGCCCCGGAGGCCCCGCACGGGCAGGGGTTCGAGGCCATGATGAGTTGGAAGTCGCTGGGCATGCGCACCGAGCCCCAGGAGCGTTCGATATTGCAGTAGCCGTGTTCCAGGGGTTCGCGCAGGGATTCGAGGACGTCGCGCGAGAATTCCGGGACCTCGTCCATGAACAAGATGCCACGGTGTGCCCGGCCGATCACGCCCAGCCTGCCGTATTTGGAGGTGCCGATGAACGCGGCCCTGGTCGCCGAATGGTGTGGGGCCTCGAACGGCGCGACGACGCACAGGTGATTGCCCGGTTCGATCGCCCCGTCGGTCGAGCGCAGGGCGAGGACCTCCATGGCGGCCTCCGGGGTCAGTGGGGGCACGATGGACGGCAGACATTCGGCCAGCAGGGTCTTGCCTGCGCCCGGGCTGCCGGTCATGTACATGTGGTGGCCGCCGGCCGCGGCGACTTCCAGGGCGAAGCGGCCCTGGGCCTGGCCCTGGACTTCGGCCAGGTCGTGGGTGGTGCGGGGCAGCACCACCTGGGGGATGTCCATTTCCACCGCGGGCAGGCCGGTCTCGCGCACCCGGCCGCCCAGACTGTTGACGACCTGGGCCAGGTCGACGGCGCCCAGGACCCGCATGCCGGTGACCATGGAGGCCTCATCGAGGTTGGCCCGCGGCACGATCATCCGCTCGAAGCCCGCGGCCTGGGCCGCCATCACGGCCGGCAGCACCCCGGTGACAGGGTGCAGGCGGTTGTCCAGGCCGAGTTCCCCGTAGCACACGATGTCCTCGCATCCGCCTGGCACCAGGGTCTCCGCCGCCAGGATCGCCAGGGCGATGCCCAGGTCGAAGACCGTGCCCTCTTTGCGCAGGTTGCCCGGCGACAGGCTCACGGTGATGCGCTGCTGGGACAGGGTCACGCCCATATTGCTGATCGCCGCGCGTACCCGCTTCTTCGATTCGCTCACGGCGGCGTCCGGCAGGCCCACGATGTCGATTCCCGGTAGGCCGGAGTTGAAGCTCGCCTCGATGGCCACGGTCTTGCCCGTCATGCCCAGGACCGCCACAGCGGCGCTGCGGCCCACCCGCCCGGTCATTGCGCGGCCTCGACGTGGGTGATCAGCGGATCGCCGGGACCCAGCACGATGCCGATCGCATCGATCCGGATCTGGGGCTCCCAGGTCCGGTGTTCGCTCAGCCAGGCGCCGGCCAGTCGGCGCAGCCGTTGCAGCTTGGAGTAGCCGATCGCCTCCAGGGGGTGGCCGGAGCGCACCGAGGTGCGGGTCTTGACCTCGACGAAAACCAGGGTGCGTCCCTCGCGGGCCACGATGTCGATTTCGCCTAAGCGGCAGCGCCAGTTGCGCTGCACGATCTCCCAGCCCTTGGCCTCGAGGAAGGCCGTGGCCAGGTCCTCCCCCGTACGTCCCACCGTCTGATTCGTCATGGCCCCAGGGTGCAGGGACCGGTTCGCTCCGGCCAGGGGTCATGCGTCCCCTGTGGACGATGCACGGGGTTCCACAGGGCCGAGGACGCACGGTGGGACGCTCGTGCAGTTGACTCTGGTGCGGCACATTTGCGGGCAGATCGTGCCGAATAGGGCTGTGACCAGTCCGGCATCGGGCCGTCCACCGGCCGGTGACGCCGCGGTCGCCCGGCGTCCACAGGTCGATGATGCACCGATCGCCGGAGCCCAGTCGGTGTGGTGGAGCCCGGCCGGTGCGGTGGAGCCCGGCGTGCCGAGACACCAGGCGAGTTCACGGAGGTTCAGCGCAGGGCGCTGGGCGGCTCCAAGTCCGATTTGGCGATCTCTTCGACGTTGACGTCCTTGAACGTGAAGACGTGGACCTGCTTGACGAAGCGGGCTGAGCGGAACGTGTCCCAGACCCAGGCGTCGCCCAGGCTCAGTTCGAAGTACACGTCATCGGATTCGTGATGCGCCTTGAGGTCGACGGAATTGCACAGGTAGAACCGGCGTTCGGTTTCCACGACATAGGTGAACAACGGCAGGATGTCGCGGTACTCCCGGTACAGCGACATCTCCATATCGGCTTCGAAATCGTCGAGGTCCTCTGCACTCATGGCGCCATCCTAATCGATCGGTAGTAGCCGGGTCCGCCCGGCGCGCTCAGCGCAGTTTGAAGGACCGCCGGTGGTGGGAGGTGATGCCCAGCTGTGCGACGGCGGCCTTGTGCGCCGGGCTCGGGTAGCCGGCATTGGATTCCCATCCATAGCCGGGGAAATCCACGGCCAGGGCGTGCATGAGCTCATCGCGGGCCACCTTGGCGACCACACTGGCCGCGGCGATCGTGACATAGGTGCCATCGCCCTTGACGAAGGTGCGCACCGGCGGGACCGGGACCTCGGCCGAGGGTCCGAAGACCGCCGCCGCATCCAGGGTCAGGTTCTGCGAGAGCCAGTCGAAGCTCCCGTCGAGGAGCACCAGGTCCGCCGGCGCCAGCTGGGACAGTGCCCGGCGGCCGGCCAGGCACAGGGCCAGGCTGATGCCGAGCGCGTCGATCTCCGCCGGCTGGGCAAAGGCCACTGCGGTGTGCGGGTTCCAGCCGGCGATGGCCTCGACCATGCTGGTGCGCGCCGTGGCGCTGAGTTTCTTCGAGTCGTCCAGGCCGGCGGGGATTCGGGACTCCGGAGCCTCGCCTGCCAACAGGGTGGGTAAATCGAACCGGGCCGCACCGGCCCCGACGGGCCCGGCGATGCAACCGCGGCCCACCTCGTCCATGCCGATGACGGACTCGATTCCGGACGCCAGCAGTTCGCGTTCCAGGGTCAGGTCGGTCAGCCCCCGATGCGTCCGCCTCATCGATTCGTCGCCATCGTGTCGGACAGCGTGGGCGCCGAACTGGACTTACCGGTGTCTCTCAGTCCACCGGCGTCGCCGTCGCCACCGGCCGGGTCCTCCCCCGGGTCCGTGTCCGGTACCTTGGCGAAGACCTCGCTGGGGTTGCGCAGGATGCGCATCCGGTTCGAGGGCCAGTTGATGGCGAAGGCCTGGCCGACGATATTGTCCTCCGGCACGAAGGGCCCGCCGGCCGATTCCTGGTTGTAGCGCGAGTCGGCCGAGTTCGAGCGGTTGTCGCCCATCACCCAGTAGTGTCCGGCCGGGACACGGACGTTGAAGGCCATGGAGGACGGTTCGATGCCCGAGGACAGGTAGGTTTCGTCGATCGGCTGGCCGTTGACGGTGATGCGGCTCTGCTCATCGCAGCACACCACGTGGTCGCCGCCCACACCGATCACGCGTTTGATCAGCTGTTGGCCGGCATCGGCGGGGACCAGGCCGATGAATTCGAGGACGGGATTGGGCTTGTACTCGTCGATCGTCGACTGTCCCAGCCAGCCGCCCGGATCGTCGAAGACGACGATGTCCCCGCGCTTGGGGTGGTTCCACGGCAGTTGGTTGACCAGGATGTGGTCGTGCACTTGGAGGGTGTCCTCCATGGACTCCGAGGGGATGAAGAAGGACCGCATAACCCAGGTCTTGATCCCCGTGGACAGCAGGAGGGCGATGATGAGGATGATGACGACCTCGCGTACGCCACCCCAGAATTTCTGTGCCGGGGTCTTCGGCTGTCTCGCTTGGTCTTTTCGCCCGCGCGCCGCGGGTACCTGACTGGCTGAACTCACAACTGAGAAGTCTACCGGTGTCGGAATGTGTGGGGCCTGTGTCCCGGCCGGGGGCACGGGCCAGATTCATGGGTGATCTCGCCCGGCCCTCAGGGTTTGAGCTCCGGATCGTCCAACTTCTCCACGCTTCGCTTTCCGACCGGCCGTTCGGTGGTCACGATGATGGTGGACTCCGCACCTTCGGCAGTACACGCCTCCGGGGCAGCGGGCAGGGCTCCTTCGATCAGCGCGATGCTGATGGTTTGGGCCGACTCCCTTAAGACAGTCCGGTAGCCAAAGCACTCGGATGTGCCGGAGATGAACGACAGTTCGATACGGTGTGCGTCGAGTATCTTGAGCCCCGACCAATCGATGGTGTGCTCCGAATGCAGGTCGTCGTGCTGTTCCTCCGGGGCAGGACTGGGCCCCGGTGCATCGGCTGTCACGTGCTGAGAAGAGCTACCCGAGGACTGCGCCGAGGCACACGATGCCAGGAGGAGCAGTGGCAGCACAAGGCAGATACGCAACAGTGGCTTTTTCCCCAACATCACCCCATTCAACCTTCCCCGATCACCATCCGCAATGGCGAGCAGACCAGGAGAACCGTCCCGGAACGTACCGGCAAGCCACAGCGCCCACACCCTCAGTGCCCGATAACGGTTCCCAGCACGGTGCGCTGATCGATCATCCCGCCGCCCGGCGAGCCCAACAGGGCTCGGGAGTCGGTCGAATCGTCGCGGTTGTCCCCCATCAGCCAGATCCGCCCGGCGGGGACCTCGACGTCGAAGGTCTGCTTCGAGGCCTTCTGAGCCAGGGTCACATAGGGTTCGTCGACGGCTTTCCCGTTGATCTTCAGACGCCCATCCGGGCTGCAGCAGGTCACCCGGTCCCCGGCGACGCCGATCACCCGTTTCACGTAGAACACGTCACGGGGGCCCAGGCCGAACCAGCCGGCTACCTGGTGTGGCAGATCGGGCCGGTGGGCTGCGATGAAGGAACCCCTGCCGTCGATGACGACTAGATCGCCGCGCTCGACGGTGTGGGCCAGGTCCGCCGGGCGCCACACCCAGACTCGTTGGCCCGCGTGCAGGGTCGGTTCCATCGAGGCGGTGGGCACCGTGAACGTCTGGACGACGAAAGCGCGCAGGGCGCCGGCCAGCAGCAGTGCGGCGACGATCAGGCCCAGCCCGGATAGCACAAGGGTGCGCGCCCGTGACGGACGCGCACCCAAGTGGTGTGAGGAAGAGCGGATCAGCGCTTTTCCTTGATGCGGGCTGCCTTGCCGCGCAGGTCGCGCAGGTAGTACAGCTTCGCACGACGCACGTCACCGCGCGTGAGAACCGCGATCTTCTCGACCGTCGGGGCATGCACCGGGAAGGTACGCTCCACACCGACGCCGAAGCTGATCTTGCGGACCGTGAAGGTTTCGCGCACGCCTTCGCCCTGACGGCGGATGACGATGCCCTTGAACTTCTGGATACGCGAGCGGTTACCTTCGATAACGCGCACATCGAGTTCGACGGTGTCGCCGGCGCGGAAGGCCGGGACGTCCTGCTTCATCGACTTGGCGTCGAGGAAATCAAGCTTCTGCATGTTTCTTCTCCTGTTGTCATGCCCCGGATCACTTCAACATCAATCAGGCTCCGCACACCGGTCACCCGGGCGCGAAAGGGTGTGATTCGTCCGCCGAGCCGGACGCCGAGGTCCCCTTGCGGGGATTCCGGTGGTCCGTCCCTGAACCGGGCCGAGGCCCCACTCATCCGAGCGGGCCCGGCACCGTAGGCTTCCGGCCCTCCGAGGCAGGCCGAACGCCAACAAACGCAATAGACAACTCTAGCCCAGCACCCGCACCCACTCAAGTGAGGTGAGACGCTTCACAGGGCCTGGTCGAGGACCTGAGCTACGCGGACCCGGCCGAGCTCTACGCCGGACCGTGTTCCCCAGCATTGGAACCGGTGCGCGCGATCCGGTTCCACAAGAACACCACATTCACCAGTCCGATGACGGACACCGCCGTCAGCACCGTCTGCACCCAGCCCCACGGGCCACCCAGAATCGGACCGATCACCTGGCCGAGGAGGACCAGCGAGAACGTCACTCCCAACAGGATTCGCAGAACCATGAACAATCACCACTGATCATTTGGTGTAGGAACAAGCCGCCTTGCAGTTCACGATACCAACCCCGCAGGACCGTGTCAGTCACGGATCCACTCATGAGGGTTCAGCAACGGTTCCGCAAGCAGGGCCGCTGCCAGCCCGTCATTACAGCCGACGACGGTGACGCAGGTGTCCGCGGTTGAGGCCAGGAACCAGGAATGGTCCCTGGCCCACAGATAACTCAGTTCGGTGAAGTGGACATCGCCCCAGCGCCGCCGAACCGCTGCGAAGGTGCAGTCCGCGAGCTCTCCGGACAACAGAACATAGTTCAGTCTGCCTTGGTACCAGGTGTTTTCCGGCTCTAGGAAGCCGCTGGACCGCCCCCGGTCCTTTTCATCGAAATACCCCGCATACAAAGCGAAATCGCAGATGGCGTCGGGACCCGCATAGTCCAGTAGGACATGATCGAGCACCGCAGCCTGTTCATCTGATAGGTCTTCGTCAACCGCAGGTTCGACGTTCGGGGACTGGATTGGGAACCGATCGTCCTCGACGAAGGTGGTGCCGGGATGCAGCAGCACAATCCACCGCGCGAACCGGTCGTCTGGGATCGAATCCGTCGACTCGACCCAGCCAGTGAACCAGTGGACTTGTGCATCGGGAACCCGAGTGATCATCCCAGTCAGTCAATGCCAGAGGATTGCCCGGGCAGCCCGGCTTCAACGGCCTCGGGCGCGTCCTGCTCGAGCAATTCCACCCGCAGTTCCTCGAGGAACTTCCGGTCCTTCTTGTCCAGGTTCGCAGGGTCCAGGAACTCCAGCAGGTCGGGGCGGGTGCGGGCCGTGCGCTCCAGGCTGCGCTCGCGCCGCCACCGGGCGATCGCACCGTGGTTGCCGCCCAACAGGATCTCCGGCACCTGCCGCTCCCGCCAGGTGTTCGGCTTGGTGTAGACGGGGTACTCCAACAGCCCGTCTTCGTGGCTCTCCTCTTCCAAGGACTCCGGATTGCCGATCACACCTGGGATCAGCCGGGCCACGGCCTCGATGATGACCATCGCGGCGACCTCTCCCCCGTTGAGCACATAGTCGCCCAGGGACACGAAGCGCACGTCGAAGCCCTCATGGGCCCAGTCGATCACCCTCTGGTCGATTCCCTCGTAACGCCCACAGGCGAACACCAGATGGTCCCGGCCGGCCAGTTCGTGCGCCTGCGCCTGAGTGAACCGCACGCCGGCGGGGCTGGGCACCAGCAGTACCGGCCGTTCGGCGCCCTCCCCTGCCGATTCCCCCTCCGGCCCACCGAGGGGAGCCGCCAGCATGGTGTCCAGCGCCTCACCCCAGGGTTCGGGCTTCATCACCATGCCGGCTCCCCCGCCGTAGGGGGTGTCGTCGACGGTGCGGTGCCGATCATGGGTGAAGTCCCGCAGATCGTGGACCTGCAGGGCCAGTTGTCCGTCCTCGATGGCGCGGCCGATCAGGGAGAGCTTCAGCGGTTCCAGATAGTCGGGGAAGATCGAGAAGACGTCGATGCGCACGGTTCAGTCCTCCGCCTGGCCCAGGTCCAGCAGCCCCACCGGTGGGTCGATCTCCACCCGCCCGGCCTCCGGGTCCACCACCGGCACGATCTGTTCGACGAAGGGCACCAGGGACTCGGTCCCGCCGGCCAGGCGCACGTGCAGCAGGTCCTGTACCGCACCTGGGGTGACCTCCACGACCTCGCCCACCGGCTGTGCGTCCGGTCCGGCATCCACCAGGTAGACCTGGGCGCCCACCAGGTCCTCGATGTACCAGGCATCGTCCTCGACGACGTCGTCATCGTCGACGATCAGCATGGTATTGCGCAGCTCCTCCGCGCGGTTGCGGTCCGCCACCTCGGCAAAGGACAGCAGCAGCCGGTTCTGATGCCAGCGCGCCCGGGTCAGCGTCAGGGTTCCCACGTCGGGGTCGGTGCCGAACTGTGCATCGGGAACGAACCGGGAATCGGGGTCGTCGGTGCGGACCTCGACGGTGACCTCTCCACGGATTCCGTGGGGCTTGCCCATCCGGGCGACGACCTGGCTCATGTGTTCTGCCTCTGTTCGGTGTTGGGGACGGCGGTATAAGAAGGAATGCTCTGCCACGATTTTATCGGCTGCACGGGCAATGCCAACGGCCGGTAGACAGCAAACCGCCGCCCCGGGTGAACCCGGGACGGCGGATCGAACTGCTATGACTGAAAGCTCAGGACTCGATGAGGTCGACCCGGATGTTGTCCGGGGCGGCCAGGGCGTTGATCACGGTGCGCAGCGCCTTGGCTGTGCGACCGGACCGGCCGATCACGCGGCCCAGGTCATCCGGGTGGACTCGGACTTCCAGAGTCGTGCCACGGTGCCCATGGCGTTCCTTGATGCTGACATCATCGGGATAGTCCACGATTCCGCGGACCAAGTGCTCCAAAGCCTTGTCGAGCATGCTCAGGCCTCAGCGGTCTCTTCTGCGGCGGCTTCCTGCGCGGGAGCCTCAGCAGCGTCGTCGCCACCCTTGGGGGTGATCGCTTCCTTGATGACCGACTTGCCCTCCGGGGCCACGTAGGCGGCCTTTTCCGGCTGCGCCTTCACGCGGCTGGTGGTGTCCTTGTAGCCCTTGAACTTGGCCCAGTCACCGGTCAGCTTCAGCAGCTTCTTGACCTGCTCGGTGGGCTGTGCACCGACGCCCAGCCAGTACTGCGCGCGCTCCGAATCGATCTCGATGACCGAAGGGTTGTGCGTGGGCTGGTAGATGCCGATCTGCTCGATCGCACGGCCATCACGGCGGGTGTGCGAATCGGCGACGACAACGCGGTAGAAGGGTGCACGGATCTTGCCGATGCGGGTCAGGCGAATCTTGACTGCCACTTTAGTGGTGTCTCCTTTTATCAATAGGGTGGGCGCACACCCCGTCCCGTGGGGTTGGGAGGTGTAGTTCGTCCGTGTTCTTGAGTGAAGCCCAGGTTGAGAGGGTCCCGACAGCACTCGAGTACAAGTGTTTATTATGCCAGAAGCACTTACTTCTTGCCAGTCCCGAAGCCGCCGAAGCCCTTGGGCAACTTGCTCAGGTCGAACTCCTCTTCGCCACCCATATCGATGCCGCCGAAGGCCGAGCCGACGGGGTCGGGCGTCTTGCCCTCGCGGCGCAACTGTGCCTGGCGCGCTTCCTCCGCCCGCTTGGCCGGATTGCCGGACTTGCCGCCCTTCTTCTTATTGCCCTTCTTCTTCGAGCTCTTCTTCGTGCCACCACCGCCGGTGGGCATCCCCGGCATTGCGGGCATCCCGGGCATTCCGCCGCCCATTCCGGGCATCCCCCGGCCGCCCTTCTTGCCCATCTGGCGCATCATCTTCTGTGCCTGGGAGAAACGGTCCATCAGCTGGTTGACCGCGGTCACGGTCGTGCCGGAGCCCTTGGCGATGCGGGTGCGCCGCGATCCGTTGAGGATGCGCGGATTGCTCCGCTCCTGCGGTGTCATGGAGCGCACGATCGCCTCGATGCGGTCGATCTCACGTTCATCGAAGGCGTCAAGCTGCTCGCGGAACTGGTTCATCCCGGGCATCATGCCCAGCATCTTCTTCAGCGAGCCCATCTTCTTCAGGGCCGACATCTGGGTCAGGAAGTCGTTGAGGTCGAAGTCCTCGCCCTTTTCGACCTTCTTGGCGAGCTTCTCCGCTTCCTTCTCGTCGAAGGTCTTCTCGGCCTGCTCGATCAGGGTGAGGATATCGCCCATATCGAGGATCCGGTCGGCCATCCGGTCCGGGTGGAACTGCTCGAAGTCCGTCATGCCCTCACCCGTGGAGGCGAACATGATCGGCTTGCCGGTCACCTCGGCCACGGACAGTGCCGCACCGCCGCGGGAATCGCCGTCGAGCTTCGAGAGGACCACGCCGGTGAAGTCCACGCCCTCGTTGAAGGCCTGGGCGGTGGCCACCGCATCCTGGCCGATCATCGCGTCGATGACGAACAGGACCTCGTCGGGGTTGACGGCGGCGCGGATGTCCGCGGCCTGCTGCATGAGTTCCTCATCGATGCCCAAGCGGCCGGCGGTGTCGACGACGACCACATCGTAGAGCTTGGACTTCGCGACCTCGATGGAGTCCTTGGCGACCTGCACCGGATCGCCCACGCCGTTACCCGGTTCGGGCGCGTAGACGAAGGCGCCTGCGCGTTCGCCCACGACCTGCAGCTGATTGACCGCGTTGGGCCGCTGCAGGTCGGCCGCCACCAGCATGGGGCGGTGGCCGTCGGATTTGAGCCAGTGGGCCAGCTTGCCCGCCAGGGTGGTCTTACCCGCACCCTGCAGGCCGGCCAGCATGATGACCGTGGGCGGGCGCTTGGCGAACTGGATCCGCCTGGTCTGCCCACCGAGGATCCCGATGAGTTCGTCGTTGACGATCTTGACGACCTGCTGGCCGGGATTGAGCGCCTTGGAGACCTCTTCACTCAGCGCGCGTTCACGGACCCGCCCCGTGAAGGCGCGGACCACGGCCAGGGCGACGTCCGCGTCGAGCAGGGCACGGCGGATCTCGCGGATGGTGGCGTCAACGTCGGCTTCCGACAGCCGGCCCTTGCCGCGCAGGTTCCTGAAGGTCGCCGACAACCTATCGGACAGAGAGTCAAACAACGGAAGTCCTTTGCCTAAGCGAATGCATACGGTGAACAAGGATACCAACCCGGCACGCATCCGGCCCGCAGGTATCGGAACCTGCGGGCCGGGGTGTGCTGTGACGGCTGGTAGGAAACGTCACAGTTCGGGGGTGGCCGTCCGGGCCCCTACCGGCCCGGTCGCATGTCTCAGAGGGCGGCCAGACCCTCTGAGCGGTCGGAGACGCGAATCACGGATTCCACCGCGGTGACCCAGACCTTGCCGTCGCCGGCAGTACCCTGGCTGGTCACGTCGAGGATCGCGGTGACCACCCGGGAGACGTTCTCGTCGACGACCAGGATCTCCAGTTTGAGCTTGGGCACCAGGTTCGTGGTGAAGGTCGCACCCCGGTAGACCTGCTTCTCGCCCTTCTGCCGGCCGAAGCCGGAGGCCTCCGAGATCGTCAACCCCTGTACGCCGGCGGCTTCGAGCGCCTGCCTGACATCGCCCAGTTTCTCCGGGCGGATGACCGCTGTTACCAGTTTCATTCTCTATTCCGTCCTTGTCTGTTCTGCGTCAGTTGCGCGCCTGCGCTACTTGTCCGCCTGGGCAACGCGCTGGGCCTCGTATTCGGCGAAGGTCTGGCTGACGACCGCGGCGCGCGGCAGCCCGCCGCCGATAGCGGCACCCGTGCCGACTCCGCCGAACTCGTAGGCGGTCTCCGCGTGTTCGTGCAGATCAATGCCCTCGACCTCGGCCTTCTCGCTGACCCGCAGGCCGATGGTCTTCTTGATGACCCAGGCGATGATGAGGGTCATGACCGCGGTGAAGACGATGGAGAACACCGCCGCCATCACCTGGGCGATCAACTGGGCGATGCCGCCGCCGTAGAACAGGCCGCCGGCGGTGACGTCATCGGCGGGCAGGGCGAAGAAGCCAAGGGCCACGGTGCCGATGATGCCGGAGACCAGGTGGACGCCCACGACGTCCAGGGAGTCGTCGTAGCCCAGCTTGAACTTCAGGCCCACGGCGTAGGCGGAGCCCACACCGGCCAGGATGCCGATGATGATCGCGCCGATGACCGAGACATTCGCACAGGCGGGGGTGATGGCGACCAGGCCGGCGACCACGCCGGAGGCCGCGCCCAGGCTGGTGGGTTTGCCGTCGCGGAACCATTCGACCAGGATCCAGGCGACCATCGCCATCGCCGGGCAGACCAGGGTGTTGACCCAGATCAGACCGGCCTCGGTGGAATCGGTTGCGGCACCGCCGTTGAAACCGAACCAGCCGAACCACAGCAGCGAGGCGCCCAGCAGGACCATGGACAGGTTGTGGGGGCGCTGGCTTGAGTCCTTGCCGAAGCCAACGCGCTTGCCGACCAGCAGTGCCAGGATCAGGGCGGCGACGCCGGCGTTGATGTGGACCACGGTGCCACCGGCGTAGTCGATCACGGTGCCGAAGGTGGATCCGAACCAGCCTTCGTCGGACAGCAGGCCGCCACCCCAGACCATGAACGCCAGGGGGCAGTAGACCAGGGTGACCCAGACGGGGACGAAGACGACCCAGGCGGCGAACTTGAACCGGTCCGCCACAGCACCGGCGATCAGGGCGACGGTGATGATCGCGAAGGTGGCACCGAAGCCCACCGAGATCATGCTGCTTTCCTTATCGTCGAGCAGAGTGCTCAGGCCGAAGAAGTCGAACGGATTGCCGACGACCTGACCCCAGGAGGAGCCGGCCGATTCCGAATACCCCCACAGGACCCAGACGACCGCGGTGATGCCGATGGCCAGGAAGACCATCATCATCATGTTCAGGGAGGCCTTGGCACGTGTCATGCCGCTGTAGAAGAATGCCACACCGGGGGTCATGAGGAGCACCAGGGCTCCACAGACCATCACCCAGGCGTCGACTGCCGTAAGTTCCATTTTTCCTACCAGCTGTTCTATCGGTGCACGCCCGGGTCGTGTTCGCCCGGAGCGCCTAACAGTGATAAGTCTGGAAAAGCGGTGTTTCAGATCACTCGTGTATCAGTTTCGGCGATGTAACGGAATCCACCGATTTGTTACGCCGGCGTTTCCGCCTGCTCAGTCTCTGCTCAGTCCTCCAGCAGAGCGTCCACGAACCCCTCGGCGGTGAACGGGGCCAGATCGTCGGCGCCCTCGCCCAGGCCGATCAGCTTGACCGGGACCCCCAGTTCCCGCTGCACTGCCACGACGATTCCGCCCTTGGCGGTTCCGTCGAGCTTGGTCAGCACGATGCCGGTGATGTCCACGGCCTCGGCGAACACGCGGGCCTGCTGCATGCCGTTCTGGCCGGTCGTCGCATCGAGGACCAGGAGCACCTCGTCGATCGTATGGCCTTCGGCCAGGGGCTTGGTCGCGGTGCGCTTGACCTTGCCCAGCTCGTCCATCAGGCCCTTCTTGTTCTGCAGCCGGCCGGCGGTGTCGACCAGGACCACATCGGCGGCCTCGGCCACCCCGCGCTCCACGGCCGTATAGGCCACCGATGCAGGGTCGGCGCCCTCGGCACCGCGCACGGTGTCCACCCCCACCCGTTCGCCCCAGGTGGTCAGCTGTTCGGCCGCTGCCGCGCGGAAGGTGTCCGCCGCGCCCAACAGCACGCTCTTGTCCTCGGCGACCAGGACGCGGGCCAGTTTGCCCACGGTGGTCGTCTTACCGGCGCCGTTGACGCCGACGACCAGGACCACGGCCGGCTGACCGTCGGTTCGCTCGGTCGCCAGATTCCTGTTCATCGTCGGGTCGACCAGGTTGATCAGTTCCTCGCGCAGCAGGGTGCGGACATGTGCGGGTTCACGGGTGCCCAGCACCCGCACGCGTTCGCGCAGCCGGTCGACGAGCTCCGTGGTCGGGTCGACGCCCAGGTCGGCCATGATGAGGGTGTCCTCGATGTCCTCCCACGTCGATTCGTCGAGGTGGTCGCTCGACAGCAGGGCCAGCAGGCCGTGGCCCAGGGCGTTGTTCGACTTAGCCAGACGCGCGCGCAGCTTGGCCAGGCGGGTACCGGGCTCGGTGGGCACGTCGACCGGTGGGCCCTCGACGACGGCCGAGGTGCCGGCCGGTTCCGCGATATCGGTCGCCTCGCCGCCGGGGACGGTGGCAACCGACACGGTCTCCCGACCCGTATTCTCATGGCGGTGGCGGCGCCGCGGTGCCAGCAGCACGAAGCCCAGGAGGACGAGCACCACCACGATCGCGATGATGCCGATGGTGATGAGGAGCTGTGTATCCACGGGTGTTCCCTTCGAAACGAGTGGGTGAACCTGCCGGTGCCCGGCGGCACGCGGTGGAACCGTCGGCTACCGGAACAGCAGGTTGAGGGTGGTGCGCAGACCGGTACCGCCCTTGGGGACCTTCCAGTGCCGGGTGCGCGGGCGCAGCGTCGCCAGGGGCGGGGCCGCATGACGGCGCGGCTGCGGATAGAGGATATATGAGTGATGGGCCAGGTCACCCGCCGCCGCCTGTTCCCTGGTCGCCAGGTGGCTGGTGGCGTCGTCGGTCCCGAAGTAACCGTAGGCCTCGTCGTCATAGCCGGTCCATTCGCGTGGCAGCCGGAAATGTGGGGAGGCCGAGTCGGAGGGCTGGAGCCGGCCCTCCCGGCGCAGGGCCGGAACGGCGACCAGGAGCACAACGGCGATGCCGATGCCCACACAGACGACCAGGCCGATCAACATGACCAGCACCCCGCCCACTCCCAGGACCGCCGGACCGTCTTCGGCCAGGGCTGCGGTGACGACCACTGAGGCTCCTTCCCGGGCGGCCCGAACCAGACTGCCGGGGTCGCTTTGGCTAATGCACAACGCGAATCATTCTAACCGGATGATCTTGTCAGATCCGGCGTATTCGTGTAGACGTCGGCAACATTCCGATAACGTATCCGATGTCACCCTCCCTGAACTGGGCCGTTGCTTATCACACCGACTGTGACTTCGATCGCTGCTCGTCATCGGCCCGCTTGACCAGGCGCTGCGAGATCACCGTGGAGATGCCATCGGCGCCCATCGTCACGCCGTAGAGCGCGTCGGCGATCTCCATCGTGCGGTTCTGGTGGGTGATGACGATGAGCTGACTGGACTCCTGGAGTTCTTCGAACACCGTGAGCAGGCGTTGCAGGTTCACATCGTCCAGCGCCGCCTCGACCTCGTCCATCACGTAGAAGGGGCTGGGGCGGGCCTTGAAGATGGCCACCAGCAGCGCAATGGCCACCAGCGAGCGCTCTCCGCCGGAGAGCAACGACAGGCGTTTGACCCGCTTGCCGGCGGGCCGGGCGTGGACCTCCACGCCACAGGCCAGCAGGTCTTCCGGGTCCGTCAGCGTCAGCGATCCCTCGCCGCCGGGGAACAGCCTGGCGAAGATCCGCTCGAATTCCCTGGCGGTGTCCGCGAAGGCCGCGGCGAAGGCCTCTTTGACGTGCTCGTCGACCTGTTCGACCAATTTGAGCAGTTCCGCCCTGGTCGATTCGATGTCGCCCAGTTGGGATTCCAGGAAGTCGTGGCGTTCCTTCAGCGCCGCGTACTCTTCCAGGGCCAGCGGGTTGACCTCCCCGATCGCCTTGAGTTCCCGCTGCGCGGCCTTGCGGCTCTTCTCGACCTCGGCGCGCACGAAGGGCTGCTCGGTCGATTCGCCGACCGGGACTGGCAGGTGCGGTCCGAACCTCTCGACCAGGTGTTCGACGCTTAAGCCCGTTTCCTCTTGGACCCGAGCGCTCAGTTCGGCCAGTTCGGCCTCGTAGCGTTCGCGCACCAGCCGGGCCTCGGCCTCCTCCTGGGTCTGTTTGGCCAGGCGCTCGGCCGCTGACTGCCGGGTGGTGCGCAGCTCTTCGAGATCCTCGCCCAGCGCACTGCGGGACTGCTTGGCCCGGTCCAGATCCGTTTCCGCCTTCGCCTGCGCGGCCGCCAACAGATCGCGCAGGCCCGTGGCAGCTGTGACGATCCGACCTGCGCGCTCACGGGAGACGCGAGCGCGTTCGGCGTCTTCTGCCACCTGTTGCGCGGCGGCCCTGGCGTCCTCGGCCCGCCGTTGCAGGGCTGCGACGCGATCGCCCAGGAACTTCGCGCGGTCTCCGGCAGTGCGCACCGCGATGCGCGCCTCCATCAGCTGTTCGCCCAGGTGCGCGATGCCCGCGGAGAGCTCGTCGCGGACGGCGCTCAGCCGCTCCTCCTCCGTTTCCCCGGCGGCCGATTCCGGACCCGCATCGGAGTCCTCCGCAGCCCGATCCGCCTCCCGCTGTGCCTGCTGCGCGTCCAGTTCTTCCAGGGTCCGCTGGGCGTCCTCCAGATCCTGCTGGGCCCGAGTGCGCCGCTGGGTCAGGGTGGAGTGGCGTTCGTCGAGTTCCGCTCGGCGGGAGTCGAGTCGGCTTGCCGCGGTAGTGGCCGCCGCCAACTCCTGGGCGGCCGAGGCCCGTCTGACCTCCGCTGCGTGCTCGGCCTGCTGCGCCGTGCGGTGGGCGGCCTCGCGGTCGGCCACGACCGCTGAGAATTCCTCACGGCGAGCGCCCAATTGGTCCAGGGCCCTGCGTTTGCGCTCGAGATCGGCCTTGGTCCGTTCGAGTTCGCCCGCCGCGGCCAGGCGCGCGCCCTCGGCATCGACGCCCCGGGAGACGGCCGTGGCGGAGTACAGTTCCCCGTCCAGGGTCGCGTAGCGCATGTCCCGTTCGGCAGCCTGTTCCAGGTCCGCTTCCACGGCTCCCCCGGCCAGCAGCTCCAGAGCGGTCTGCGCATCGGCGACGACCTGCACGTCGGCCAGCAGGGTCTCCAGCAGGCGGCCGACGGCGGGATCCGAGCATGTCACCAGATCCAGGGCCGGGACGGGCCCCGGCCGGGCCGAGGTGGGGGCGGGCACTGTGCTGTCCGTTGGCTCTGCGGATTCGGCAGGCTCTGCCGGCCCTGTGGACTCCGCAGGGCCGCCGGGGCCGGCGATCAACACCTCGATCGCGGTGCCCGCGTCCAGAGCTTCGAGCAGACCTGCCGCCGTCTCCAGGTCGGCTGCGAGCACCGCCTGAGCTCCGGAGCCCAGCGCTGCGGTCACCGCCCGTTCGGCCCCGGGGGCGATCCGCAGCAGATCCCCCAGTGCGCGGTCCACGCCGGGCACGTTGAGCGCCAGCACATCGGCCAGGTGCGCAGGTGTCCTGGCGCCCTCCTGCAGGGCCTGGGCCCTGGCTCCGGCCGCTGCCAGCAGACGCCCGGCCGATTGCACGCGGGTGTCCAGTTCGGCCAGGTCCCGCCGCGCCGTGGCCAGATCCTCGGCGGTCTGTTCTGCGGCCTCACTCAGACCGGTCCCGGAATCGTTCAGATCCGCGACCCTGGCGCGGACCCGGTCGGCAAGTTCCTTGGCCCGGCGGTGTTCGTCGGCCAGGTTCGCAGCCTGGGCATCCAGGTCCGCGAGGTCCGCGGCGGTTCGCTCAAGTTCGTTCTGTGCGGATTCGATGGTGTTCTCGGCCCTGGCCCGGCGTTCGACCAGCTGTGACTGGGCTGCCCGCAGTTCGCCCAGTCGGGCCTCGGTATCCGTCAGCCTGGCCTGGGCCGCGTCCTTCTGCGCCGTAAGTTCGTCTACCTGGGCCTGGCGCTTCTGACTCAGCTTGACCGCCTCGGCCTGTTCTGCCGCATAGCGTTTGGCCTTCGCCAGAGTGGCCTCCGGGGTCTCGCCCTGCTCCGGTGCCACCGGGGCGCGATCGAAGAAGCTAATCCGGTCCTCGGCCCGTTGGGCCAGCGCACGCGCCCGGGCGGCCGCACCGTCGAGGTCGCGCACCAGCGCGGTCAGGTCCTCGGCCCTGGTCTCGAGTTTCGCCAGGTCCGCGGTGCCGGCTGAGATTCGGCGGTCGAGTTCGGCCAGTTCGAGTTGCAGTTCCTCTTTCGCCTTCGCCGCGACCTGCGGTGAGGTCCCGGCTTCCAGCTTGGCGCTGAGCCTGACCACGTCGTCGGCGGCCAGCCGGGCCTCGGCGTCGCGCAGCACCGCTTGCACGCCCTGGGCGCGTTTGGCCGCCTGCGCCTGCCGGCCCAGGGGTTCGAGCTGATCGGACAGTTCGGCGCGCAGGTCGTTCACCCGGTCGAGGTTCGCCTGCAGGCCGGTGAGTTTGCGCAGGGCCTTGTCCTTGCGGCGGCGGTGTTTGAGGACGCCGGCCGCCTCTTCGATGAAGCCGCGCCGGTCAAAGGGGTCGGCGTGGAGGATCTCGTCGAGCCGCCCCTGGCCCACGATGACGTGCATCTCCTTGCCCAGGCCGGAGTCGTTGAGCAGTTCCTGGATGTCGAGCAGGCGCGCGGGGCTGCCGTTGATCGAGTACTCGCTGCCGCCGGAGCGGAACAGGGTGCGGGTGATGGTGACTTCCGTGTAGTCGATCGGGATGGCGCCGTCGGTGTTGTCGATCGTCAGCGACACCTCGGCGCGGCCCAGCGGTTGGCGTTTGCCGGTGCCGGCGAAGATGACGTCCTCCATCTTCGAACCGCGCAGGTTCTTCGCGCCCTGTTCGCCCATCACCCAGGCCAGGGCGTCGACGACATTCGATTTGCCCGACCCGTTGGGGCCCACCACGCAGGTGATTCCGGGTTCGAGTTCCATCCGGGTGGCCGAGGCGAAGCTCTTGAACCCGCGCAGGGTCAACGTCTTGAGAAACATGGTGGGTTCAGTTTATCGGTTGGCCCTCGCTCAGCAGGGCTCCGGCGGTGCGCATCTCCTCCAGTGCCGCCGCCGAGGTCTCCGGTGCCACCCCGGCGATCAGGCCGGTGAGCAGCCGCACGCTGAACCCCGCGGCGAGGGCGTCGAGCACGCTGGCCCGCACGCAATGGTCCGTGGCGATCCCAACCACGTCAACGGCCTCGACCCCGGCCTCGTGCAGCACGGCGGTCAGGCCCCGGCCGTCGGCCGTCCGACCTTCGAAGGCGGAGTAGGCGGGCACGCCCATGCCCTTGAGCACGTGCACGTCGATGGCCGCCGTGGCCAGGGCCGGATGGTAGTCCGCGCCCGAGGTCCCCTGCACACAGTGCACGGGCCAGGTCGTGGAGAAGTCGGGGGCCTCGTCCGGCGCTGCGAAGTGCCCGCCGTTGTCGTTGCCGGCTTCGTGCCAGTCGCGCGAGGCCGCGATCAGGGCATAGGGCGCCTGGGCTGAATTGCCAGTGGTAAAGTCCCGGGGTCGGTGCGCGGCCAACAACGCCGCCACGTCCTGGGCCACGGCGGAACCTCCGGCGACACCCAGGGCGCCGCCCTCGCAGAAGTCGTTCTGCACATCGACGATCAACAGTGCTCTGCTCGTGTGGCTCATGGGTACAAGCCTATTGCGCGCGGGGCCAGCCGACCAGGGTCGCGATCATTAAAAAAGATAGCAAAAGACCACTATGCTGGCAGCGAAGATCCCACCTGGATTTTATGAATAGGTTCAGACATGCGCATATTATACTTAGCAATTGGACTACTGCTTGTGATCATTGGAATCGCGCTATCAGTTCTTGGATACTTTCTGAACTCCAACATGAGCACATCCGGAGCGAATATCGGAGCCGGCATACTCGTGCTGGCTGGAATATCCGTAACGACGATCGGCACGATTCTGATACTGAGCTGGGCGGTATTGCAGGTGATTTCCTTGAAAAAGGCGCGACGGACTGGTCCCGATGAGGTATAGCCTCTTTCGTTCCGATGGCGAGACCAGTCAGGTGTCAGTAATGGTGACGGGCCTACAGGATCACGAGATCCTCGTCGGCGACTAAATAAACGAGCCGGCGCTCATCGGTGATCCGTCGTGACCGCCTTTGTCCAGGGCCCTAGCGCTGCGGGCGCTGGCAGGTAGGACAGAAGTGGGTGCTGCGCCCACCCACTACGATTCGCTTGAGCGGGGTCCCGCACCGGGCGCACGGCTGGCCCTCGCGCCCATAGGCCTGCAGGGACCTGGCGAAGTAGCCGGATTCCCCATTGACGTTGACGTACAGATCGTCGAAGCTGGTGCCGCCGACCTCCAGCGCCCGGGCCATCACCTCGCGCGCGGCCTCGACCACGCGCACGACCCGGGAGATCCGCAGCCTATCGGCCAGGGCCAACGGATGGACTGATGCGGCGAACAGGGCCTCGTCGGCGTAGATATTGCCGATTCCGCTGAGCACCGATTGGTCCAGCAGAGCCGTTTTGATCGCCGTGTGCTTGCGTGCCAGGACCCGGGCCACGGCCTGCGGCTCGAACCCCGGTTCGAAGGGGTCGGGGGCGATGCGGGAGGCACTGAGCGCAACGGGCCGCGGCCGGCCCGCCGATGCGCCCCAGTTGGCCATTCCCGGCACGATCGGTTCAACGCCCAGATGGCCGAAGATCCGCTGGTCGATGAACCGCAGTTCGACATCACCGTTGCCGGGCGCGTGCAGGTCCATGATCGCCCTGGTGTGTTTGTGCACGGGGTCACCGGGCTGGTGGATGCGGAACTGCCCGCTCATCCCCAGGTGCACGGCCAGGGCCCGGTCTCCATCCAGCAGCGGCAGCCACATGAACTTGCCGCGGCGCTGCGCTCCGGTGAGCGTGGCCTCGGCCAGGTCAGCGGCGAACAGGATTCCCGCGCCGGCGGGGATGTCCCTGCGGGAGGTGGTGCCGAGGATCCGCTCGTCGAGCACGCGCACGCGCTGCACATGGGCGCCGGCCACCCAGCCGGCCAGGCCACGGCGGACGGATTCTACTTCGGGGAGTTCGGGCATGTCTCGGAGGTGTCGGGGGCAGGGCCGTGCGCCGGCTCAGCGATCCCAGCTCGGATGCAGGCGGACGATCTCCTTAACCGCGATTTCAGCGGCGACCAGTTCCGCGGCCTTCTTCGAGGTCCCCTCTCCGGAGCCCCAGGAGCGTTCACCGGTGAAAGCGGTGGCGGTGTAGACCCTGGCATGATCGGGCCCGCGGCCCTCCAAGGTGTAGGTGACCGACCCCAGTTCCAGGTCGGCCGCGGCCTCCTGCAGGGTAGTCTTGTAGTCCATTCCGGAACCGAGCACCACGGCATCGCGGATGCTGTCGTCGATCAGCCGGTGGACCAGGTCGAAAGCGGACTGTCTGCCGCAGGAGACGTAGCAGGCACCGATGATGGCCTCGACGGTGTCGGCCAGGATCGAGTCCTTATCGCGCCCACCGGTCAGGTCCTCGCCCTTGCCCAGGAGCAGGAAATCGCCGATCCCGTGTTCGCGCGCATGCCCGGCCAGGGCACGGGTGTTGACCACAGAGGCGCGTTTCTTGCTCAGTTTGCCCTCAGGCAGGTCCGGATTGCCGAAGAACAGCGATTCGGTGGACACCAACTGCAGCACGGAGTCGCCCAGGAACTCCAGGCGCTCGTTGGTAGGGATGCCGCCGTGTTCGAAGGCGTAGGACCGGTGCGTCAGGGCAAGACGAAGCGTCTCGGCGTCGATATCGACGCCGAGACGCTCGTTGAGTTCAGTCAGAGACTGCTCATGCAATGGAGGTAACCTCTGGATCGCTCAGATGTCGGCGACCTTGCGGCCCTTGTACTCCAGGAACAGGGGGGTTCCAGCGGAGTCTTCGACAACGCGGGCCTGGTGGGGGCGCGAGTACACAACGCGACCGTTCTCCACAGTCTTGACCAGGGTCGGAGCCTGAGCCTTCCACTGCGAACGACGGTGGCGGGTGTTGCTGCGCGACAATTTACGCTTCGGAACAGCCACGTCTAGCTCTCTTTCTCTTCAGACAACAATGTTTCCAGTTTAGACCAGCGCGGATCGGATTCGCCTTCCGGTTCGAAGTCGACTCCGGTGGTGAAGGTGAAATCGCCATCGTCATCCGTCTTCAGCGGCCTAAACGGCAAGCTCATCACCACTGCGTCACGAAGAGCGGGTTCCAGGTCGATCCGGCCGCGTTCCACGGCATAGGATTCCTCGTCTTCCGGGTCACGCTCGTAGACGAAGAGCTCGTTGAGCGGGACGTCGAGGTCCAGCTCCAGTTCTTCGAGCGTCCGGGCATCCTGCCCCTTGGCCACAGCCTTGACGGTGCCGGTGACATAAATGCCCTCGACCACGCTTTCCAGCTGCAGCGCAAGCTGCATGGGGTCCCCGGCCGGAATCCCGATCATTTCGATCCGCAGGTCCTGCGGCGCGGCAACGGTCTTCTCCAGCTTGAGCCATTCCCCCGGCTTGTCCAGCAGGTTCATGCTCCGCAGGTCGAGTTCGAGTTCAGAATGCTTGTTCATCTCTCTTCACTCCCCTCCGTCTTACCTTCGATTTCCGTGCAGCACACGCACTGACACGCAAGCAACAAGTCTATCAACTGGGGGTGTACTGCGCTAGTTCGCCCCAAGCGCAGCACATGTGACCTTGGGTACAGCACCTGTGCAGAGCATGCGGGCGCGCCCAGGACACCACGCACATCACCTGGTGCGGATGAACACCAGGACGCCGTAGGCCGCACTCAGGCCGGCCAGCATGGAGCCCGCGAAGCGCAGCACGCCGGCCACGGTGGGCCAGGCGCCCGGCAGTCCCGCCAACCACAGGGAACCGCCGAGGACCACCAGGCCGATGCCGAAGGCGACGAGCGGCCAGCGCAGTGCACGGGCACGCGTGCGCCGCGCAGGCTGCGGGGACCTCGGTTCCGGAGAAGACTTCACACCCCCAGTCTACGGGTGCGCAAGTGGTACCACCGAAAAGGCATGGCCCTCAGTCCCGCCGGCCCCGCACCGCATTGCTCAGCGTGGCGGCGGCACTGGCCACCAGCAGACCGCCGCTCATCACGAAGATCGCGGCCACGCCCACCGAGGCGCTCAGCGCCGAGGCCGCCAGTGGGAACGCCACCTGGCTCAGCCGGTTGCCGGCCAGGCGCAGCGACATCACGGCACCGCGGTTGGCGGCATCGGCCAGGGAGGACACCAGGGTCATCGTCAGCGGCTGGGTCATCCCGAAGGCGAACCCGCTGAGCACCATCATGAGCGCCAGGGGCCAGACCTGTGGGAACACCGGAATCGCGAACACACACAGGCCAGCCAGCAGACTGGCGGTCCACAGCAGCCGCAACAACCCCACCGTGTGCGTGAGCTGGGTGGTGAACAGCCTGGCCACGATCGTGGCCAGGGTGCGCACCGTGAGCAACAGGGTCACGGCCTCGACCGAGATCCCATGGGTCTGGCCCAGCACCGGCAGGTAGGCGCTCATCAGGTCGATCGCGGCCAGGGTCGACATGGACGCCAGGATCGCCGGCTTCATCCCGTGCAGTCCCAGCAGGGTGATGGGCGAGAGCGCCGCGGCCTTCGCCATCTCGCGGGAGACCCGCGGCATCCGGGGCCTGCACATGATGCCGAACATGCACGGAATCGCCAAGGCCCCGAAGGCGCACATCACCCACATGCCGCGCACCGGGTCGACGTGGGCGCCTGACAGGCCGCCGCCGGCCACCAGGCCCGCGATCGGCATGCCCAGGGTCTGCCCGATGGACACGCCCAGGGTCAGCGAGCCGAACCGGGCGGTCAGATCACCGGCGGGGAAACTCGAGGGGATGACGGCCTGCGAGCCGACGGTCATCAGCAGCTGGCCGGTGCCCAGGCCCACCGCCGCGACGGCCACGCCCGCGATCGACGGGCTCAGGGCCGCGCCGGCCACACTCACGGTGGACAGCACGGTGCCCAACCACAGCACGGGGATGACGAAGCCGCGATCGACCTTGCGCCCGATGTAGATCGCCAGGAACAGCGGCACGATCGAATAGACGCTCGTCAGGATGCCGACGGCCGCGGAGCCACCACCCAGTTCCAGCGCCCGGTAGCTCATCAACACCTTGGTGGCGTTGAAGATCCCGTGCATGAAGATGGTGTGCAGGACCAGGAAGAAGAACCATCCGGGACGGAACACCCTCAGCTCCGCTTCGCGCCGGCGCTGCAGGCTTCAGCGGCACCGTCGGCGCCACCGGGCTGCGCTTGCTGCGACTGCTGTGCGCGCCGTGCGGTCAGCTCGGCCAGGACCATCTCCGGAACCATCCCGGCCACGTCCCCGCCCAACGCGGAAACCTCGCGGATGAGCGAGGAGGACACGTGCTCATAGGCGGGATCGCCCGGCACGAAAACCGTCTCGATGTTCTTCAAGTGCCGGTTCATATGCGCCATCGGCAGTTCGTAGGCGTAGTCGGTGCCCGAGCGCAGTCCCTTGACCACGGCTCCCGCACCGATCCGCTCGCAGTAGTCGACCAGCAGGCCGCCGGGCACATCGTCGATCGTGATGTTGTCCACTCCGGCGAACCGGGGGTCGGCGGCCAGGCCCGCGCGGATGAACTCGATGCGCTGGGCCAGGGGGAAGTGGCCGGTCTTCGAGGGATTGTGCACAACCGCGATGACGACGTGCTCGAACATCCGCGCCGCCCGCAGGGCGATGTCGATGTGGCCCACCGTCACGGGATCGTAGGAACCGGGGCAGACGACCTTCATGCGTCGTTCATCTCCTTTGTGGATTTCACTTCTTCTCCAGCCACCACAGTGCCGTCTCACCGTGCGTCTTGTGTTTGAACACCTGCAGGTCCTCCGGCAGCGTGGGTTCGGGCGAGCGCGTGGAGCGCTCCAGCACCACCAGGCTGGACGCATCGCGCAGCAGCGGCACCAGGGCAGCGAGCACCTGGGTCACCTGGGCCTCCGTCAGCGGGTACGGCGGATCGGCGAACACCAGGTCGGTCTCGCCTGGCTCGATCTGTCCCAGCGCCGCGGGTGCGGTCCCGGTGATGAGCCTGGTGCGCTCGGCCACGCCCAGATCCGCGATATTCGCCGCCACCACGGCCGAGGCGGACCGCGCCTTCTCGACGAAGGCCGCGTGGGCCGCACCCCGGCTCAGGGCCTCCAGGCCCAGCGCACCGGAGCCTGCGAACACGTCGAGCACCCGGGCGCCATCGAGCATGCCGAGGGCCTCGAGCGAGGCGAACAGGGATTCGCGCACCCGGTCCGAGGTGGGCCGGGTGGCCGAACCACCGGGTGTGCGGATACGGCGGCCGGACAGGCTGCCCGCGACGATGCGCATCAGGAGACCTCCATCCAGGTTTCGTCGGCGTCGAGGATCTGCCGGTCGACGTGTGCGCGCAGGGCGGGGAAGGACTCCAGGGTGGGGTCCTCGTCGACCAGGGCGAAGGCGTCGGCGCGCGCGGCCAGCACCAGGTTCTCGTCCTTGATCACCGATAGGTATTTCAGGCTGGTGCGCAGGCCCGACTGGCTCAGGCCCAGCACATCGCCCTCGCGCCGGGTCTCCACGTCGAAGGTGGCCAGGGCGAAGCCGTCCAGGGTCCCTGCCACGGTGTCCAGCCGTTCCCTGGCGGGGTCGTCTGGCGGGCGGTGGGTGGCGAAGAAGCAGATCGCCTCGCGGCCGTCGCGGCCGATCCTCCCGCGCAGCTGGTGCAGCTGGGCGACTCCGAACATCTCCGCGTCCATAATGGCCATGCAGGTGGCGTTGGGGACGTCGACGCCCACCTCGATGACGGTGGTGGCGACCAGCACATCGGTATCGCCCGCGACGAAGGCCGCCATCGCCGCATCCTTGTCCTCCGGCGTCATCCGGCCGTGCAGGATGCCGATGCGCGCTGCGCGCGTCCCGCCTCCGGGTGTTGGGATCGCGCACAGTTCGGGCCGGGCCGCCAGGGCCGCAGCCGTGTCCTCGACGCCGGGCAACACTCCGCCCGGGGCCAGGCCGGTCTCGTCCGCCTTCGAATCGATCCGGCCGACGACGGTGAACACCTGCTGGCCCGCGGCGATGCGTTCGGCCATCACCTGGTACATGCGCTCATACCAGCGGGGGTGCTCGGCGCCGACGACGAAGGTTTTGATCCGCTTGGGCCCACCCGGCAGTTCATCGAGCACACTGACGTCCAAGTCCCCGAACACCGTCATCGCGACCGTGCGCGGAATGGGCGTGGCCGTCATCACCAGCATGTGAGGGACCCCCTCCCCGCCCTTGGTGCGCAGGGCCTCGCGCTGGCGCACCCCGAAGCGGTGCTGTTCGTCGACGACCACCAGGCCCAGTTCGGCGAATACGGTCTTCTCACTCATCAGCGCATGCGTGCCCACCACGATGTCGACCTCGCCCGAGGCCACGGCCAGCGCCACCTTGCGGCGCCGGGCCGCGGGCAGGGAGCCGGTGATCAGTTCGATCCGCACCCCATCGGGGTCCCCTGACAGCGTGCCGTCGTTCACGCGGGAGCCCAGCAGGGAGCGCAGGGAGTTGTAGTGCTGGGCGGCCAGCACCTCGGTCGGGGCGACCAGAGCGGCCTGCTTGCCGGAGTCCACCGCCTGCAGCATGGCCCGCAGGGCCACCAGGGTCTTGCCCGATCCGACGTCGCCGTGCAGCAGCCGGTTCATCGGCCGGCTGCGCAGCAGGTCGGCAGAGATCTCCGTGCCAACGCGGATCTGCGAGCGCGTCAGGGTGAAGTCGAGTTCGGCGTCGAAGGTGTCGAGGTGACCGCCGATGGCGCCGGCCAGGGCGATGGCGGACTGCTCCTCGAAACGCCTGCGCCGGCTGGCCAGTTCGGCCTGCAGGGACAGTGCCTCCTCGAACTTCAGCGCGTGGATCGCCTGCTCGGGCTGATCGGCCTCAGCGGGGTCGTGCAGGTACTGCAGCACGGTCCGGAAGTCCGGCAGGCCGTGTGCGGTGCGGATGCGCTGCGGCACGACGTCGGCGAAGCACTCCTGCGGGGCCGCGGCCAACAGCACCTTCGTCAGCCGCTGGATCCGGTTGCTGGCGATCCTGGCATTCGCCCGGTAGATCGGGATGGGCTTGGTGATGGCCCCTGGAGCGTATTCCTCCGAACCGTCCTGGGTGATGAACTTCGGGTTCTGCAACTGGGGACTGCCGCGGAACTGTTCGACCTTGCCCGCGATCAGCACGAAAGAGTCGATCGCATCCGCAGCCTTCTTCTCCATCCACTTCTGGTTGAAGAAGGTCGCCGAGATCGTCGCCTCCCCGTCGCTGAGGCGCAGCCTGGTCATATGCATCATGCGCGGGCCCCTGGAGCGCTGATTCGGTTTGCTCCACGAATCGGCATCGGTCACGCGCACGTAGAGGACCGCCTCCTGGCCCACTTCCAGCTCCCTGATCCGGGTGGCCTGGCCGGGGAAGATATAGCGGCGCGGCAGATTGCGGAAGACGTCGTGGATCGTCACCAGGCCCAGGGATTCGAGGTCCTTGAGGTCTTTGCGGGAGGTGATGAAGTCTTTCAGGAGCGGTTCGCGCGCGCTACTCATCAGCCCTCATTCCGCCGCGAGTTCCGCACACAGGCGGCTGGAGCGGCTCTCGACGACGTCGACGATGGCCTCGGGGTAGGCATCCTGCAGGTGGGCCCGGGCGGCGGCCAGGGCAGCAGGCGGCAGGGAGGTGCCGGTGACCAGGGTCAGCAGTTCGGCATCCGGGGCCAGCGCGTCGATGAGCCCCAGCAGTGCCGATACGGAGTCCTCGTAGACCGAGCGGACCCGGCCCACCTGGACGAACATGACCTCGTCGGGGGCCAGCGCGGGTTCTGCGGCATCCGCCGCACCCGGCAGCGAGGTCCCCGCCGGCCATCCGGACCCGCGGACGACCTGGCGCCCGGCGGCCCGGCCCGAGCGGACCACGGACCCACAGGACAGGGAGTCGACGACATCGGCCATATCCGCGGCCACTGCGGCCGGACCCGCGGCCGGGTCGTAGACGGCCAGGGCCGCGAACACCTGGGCCTGGTTGAGGGCGGGAACCAGTAGAACGTCGGTGTGCAGCGCGAGTTCGTGCAGGGCCACATGGCTGGCGGCGTCATGGGACACGACGACGGCAGGACCCTCCTCACCGGTCTCCCCCGGCACTGCCGAGGCGCCCGACTCGTCCGGCCCGGGGGCTGCGGACGCCTCGCCATCGTCTGCCGCCGGATCCGGGGTCGGGCTCAGTCCCGCTGCGAGTTCGGCCACCAGTGCCTCGTAACCGGGCAGGGCCGCATTGACGGCCACCGCCTCGGCCACGGCAGCGGCGAACAGCGAGCCGATGCCTGCTACGGTGACCAGCACCGTAGTGCGCCGCCGGGGGCCACCGCTGACCGTGAGGTCCTCGACGCGCAGCTGCGCGATGCCCAATGACTTGCAGGAGCGCAGCGCCTCCAGCGCGGAGGACGTGTCCGGCACGTGGACGTGGACCTTGGGCCAGGACACCACGATCGAGGTGCCACCGGCGGCTTTGAGCACGCGTTTGACATGACGGGCGCGGTCGCGTTTATCGGCGAGGAAGAAAACGAGCTCGTAGCCGGTCTCCCCCGCCCGGGCCTCCGGACGTTCGACGGTCACGCCGTCCAGTGCCTCCTGCCGCAGCCGACGGCCCGCCATGGCCTGTTCGGTCATCGTGGCCCCGGCCGGGTCGCGCCCGGTGGCCGTGAGGTAGAGCAGGTCGAACAGTTCGACGATGCCCGAGGAACCCGCATCGACCACATCGGCCTCCGAGAGCACATCGAGCTGGCCGGTGGTCTCCAACAGGGCCTGCTGGCTGCGGGTGCGCACCGCGGCGATCAGTTCGATGAGGTCGGCCCCTGCGTCGGCCTGTTCCCTGGCGCATTCGGCCATGGCGTGCAGGACCGTGAGCATGGTCCCGTCCACCGGATCGGCGATCGCCTCCGCTGCGCGGTCGGCGGCCAGTTCCAGAGCGGCCGCGAAGGTCGCGGAGTCGAGTTCCGTGACACCGGCGAGTCCGTCGGCCACCCCACGCAATGCCACGGAGAGGATCAGCCCGGAATTGCCGCGGGCCCCGCGCAGGGCGCCATTGGCCATCGCCTCGACGACCTGGCCCAGTGTCACCTGGCCGGTCAGTCCCTCGACTGCGCGGTAGGCCGAGCGGACGGTGTGATAGAGATTGGTGCCGGTATCGCCGTCGGGGACGGGGAAGACGTTGAGCGCGTCGATGTCGGTGCGCTCGCGCCGCATCCGTTCGACGATCCGCCTGGCCCAGCGGGCCGCCAAGCGACCGCCGAGCCGCTCGGGGTCCATGCTCATCCCGCCCTCCTTCGAGCCGTTGTGGGTCCGTCCTCGTCGTTGCAACAGCCGCGGCTAGGCGAAGTGTCTGAACGCCCCATCGGCAACCGCCGCCCCGGCCAGGTGAATGCCGAGGGCGCCGCCGGCATCCGGTGCGCCGGCCTCGACCGCCCGCCTGGTCACCGTGCCGATCGCCTCCCACTTTACCGGAGCCCGGTTCGCACCCGTGCCGGGCAGGGTGGGCGCGGTCACCAGGAAACCGTGGTCCTCTCCCCCGGTGAGCACCCAGTGGCGGGCCAGGTCCAGGGCCGGCGCCCCATCGGCGCGCAGTGCGCGAGCCGCGGGCAGGAGAGGCCGGGACAAGCGGTCGATGGCGTCCGGATCGAGGTCGATGACGACCTGCGAGGCCCGGGCGATGCGGCCCAGATCGCCCACCATCCCGTCCGAGGCGTCGATCCCGGCATGGGCCCACCCAGGCAGCCGCGCGGCCGCAGCATAGTCCGGCCGCGGCCCCAGTTGCACCGCCAGGGCCAGGTCCAGGTCCGGGTCCTCTCCGGGGCGCACCCCGGCCAGCAGCAGGTCGAGGCCCGCGGCGGCGAAGCCCACGGTGCCGGCCAGATAGACGGTGTCGCCCGGCCGGGCACCGCTCCGGCGCAGCGGCGGGGTGGAGCGCGGGTAGTCCCCGAGCGCGGTGATGGAGACGATGAGCTCCCCGGCCGCGCCGATATCGCCTCCGAGCACTCCGGTGCCGGCCCGCGCGCACTCGGCGAGCAGGCCGGCGTAGAACTCCTCGATCCGCTCAGATTCGGTGTCGCCCGGCAGTCCGAGGGAGACCAACAGTCCGTGGGGGCGCGCGCCCATGGCGAACACGTCCGCGAGGTTCTGCGCAGCCGCCTTGACCCCCAGGCGGTACCAGCCGCCCGGAGTGGTGCCGGCCGCCCGGCGGAGGCCGGCGCCCGGGCAGAGTGCATCGGGAAGTTCGCCGAGGTCCAGCCAAGCGGGCAGAAAGTCCTGTCCTGCCACGAGCATGTCGGTGGTGCTCGCCAGGGCGCCGGCGGGGTGGGTCACGGCGGCATCATCGCCTGGACCCACCGCCGCCGGATGGTTCAGGGCAGCGGCGGGCGCGCGATCGAGCGTATCGGTGATGAGGCGCAGCAGAGCGGTTTCGCCCAGCCGGTGCAGGGTGGCCATGGGCCCACGCTAGCAGGCGGATAAACTGCGGGTATGCGCAGATACACGGGTTGGACTCTGGCGGCCGCGAGCGTGGGGCTCGGACTGGTCCTCAGCGGGTGCACCGACACTCTGGTCGTCGAATCGGCGCCGCATCCGGAGGATCCGGCCTGCGCGAACACCATGCTCAGCCTGCCCGATGTGGTCGGCGACTTCCATCGCCGCGACACCTCCAGCCAGGCCACCGGCGCCTGGGGCGATCCCTCGGCGGCGGTGTTCAAGTGCGGGATGGACGTCCCGGCGCCCACCACCGATCCCTGCGTCAGCGTCAGCGGGGTCGACTGGATCTCCACGCAGCAGGACGAGAAGACCTGGCGTTTCGTGACCTACAACCGCAAACCGGCGGCCGAAGTCCTGGTCGACCCCACGCGGATGCCCGGCGCCACCGCACTGGCGGCCCTGGCCGATGCCGTGGGCAAGCTGCCCGAATCCGCTCGGTCCTGTGTCGCGGCCAAGGACCTCGACGAGTCCGGTACCCCGCAGGTCAGTGGTACGGCGACGCCGCCGGCGACACGCCCTTAAGGGACGCATCGCCGGCTGTTCCCGTCCTCAGCGGGTGCGGTCGCGCAGGGCGATCGCGATCAGCCGGTTCAGCAGCTCCGGGAACTCAACGCCCGTGCGCGCCCACATCATCGGATAGGCGGAGCTGGGGGTGAAGCCCGGCAGGGTGTTGAGCTCGTTGACCAGCACGCTACCGTCGTCGAGCACGAAGGTGTCGACCCGGGCCAGGCCCGAGCCCTCGAAGGCCTGGAAGGTCTTGCGGGCGACCCGGCGGACCTCCTCGGTCACGGCCTCTGGCAGTTCGGCCGGGCAGGTCACCTGGGAGGCGCCGTCGAGGTACTTCGCCTCGAAATCGTAGAACTCGTGTTCGGCCCCGAAGGTGATCTCCGAGGGCCAGCTGGTCGCGGGTTCGGTGTCGTGGAAGGAGCCCAGCACCGCGCATTCGACCTCGCGGGCGACGACTCCCGGTTCCACGATCACCTTCGTGTCGTGGGCGAAGGCCGCGGTGAAGGCCGCAGCCAGCCCGGAGGCGTCGTGGACCTTCGAGATCCCCACCGAGGAGCCCGCGCGGGCGGGCTTGACGAAGGCGGGGAAGCCCTGGGCGATCACCGCATCGTGTGCCGCCTGGGCGTCCGCGGTGTATTCGTCCTGCCGGATCGTCACCCACGGGGTGGTGGGGATCCCGGCCGCGGTCAACACGACCTTCGTGAAGTGCTTGTCCATCGCCGCGGCCGAACCGAACACGCCGGGGCCGACATACGCCGCTCCCATGAGTTCGAACAGGCCCTGCACCGTCCCGTCCTCCCCGTAGGGACCGTGCAGCAGGGGGAAGAACACGTCCACCGACCCCAGCCGACGGGTTGACCCGTCGGCGCGCCGTTCCACCAAGGGGTGGTCGGCGGAGGTCGGGGACACGAAGATGGCCGTCCCGTCGTCTTCGACTTCGGGCATCGCCTCCGCATCGAAGGCGAAGTCCTGCCAGTCGGGCACCAGTCGCCAGGTGCCCTCCCGGGTCACGCCGATCGGCAGGATCCGGTATGCGGCATCGTCCAGAGAGGACAGCACTCCGACGGCGCTGACGCAGCTGACGGAGTGTTCGGACGAGCGGCCACCGAACAGCACGGCGACCACGGGACGGTTATCAGGCATGTTTCCTTATTTCGTTGACGGAGTGGCGGGGGTTCACGCCTCGACTTCGAACGTGGTCTCCAGCCACGCCCGGCCGATGCTCTTGAAGAAGATGTTGAAGCCGACGAAGGCCGGCGAGGAATCCTCGGGCAGGTTCAGGGGCTCGCTGAGCGCGTGCACGATGAAGAAGTAACGGTGCGGGCCGTGTCCGGCCGGCGGAGCCGCGCCGACGAAGCGCGGTTCGCCCGCGTCGTTGCGGAACACGGAGACCCCTGCCGGCAGCAGGTCCGCAGCCGGATTGCCGGCGTTCGTGGGAAGTTCGGTCACCGTCCCTGGGATGTCGGCGACGACCCAGTGCCAGAAGCCGGATCCGGTGGGCGCATCGGGGTCGTAGCAGGTCACGGCGAAGGCTTTGGTCTCCTCCGGGAAGTCCGTCCAGGACAGCTGGGGCGATTCGTCCCGGCCGCCGGAGATCCCCATCGAGCCTGATGCCTGGGCCAGGGCCAGTGGTGCGCCCTCGGCCACATCGGTGCTGGTGACGGTGAAGCGCGGAACGTCGTTCAGGCGGGCGAAGGGCGAGTTCAACTGTTCGCTCATGATTCCTCCTCGGATTTCGGTATGCGTTGCACGGGGCGTATCCCACACTACAGGTGCGCGTCCGCTGCGGGTCGGGCCCTGCGGCCGGAGTGCGGCCCGGCGTTGGATGCGGACCGGGTCCGGCGAATCAGATCCGGGGATCCTCGACCTTGCGTTTGCGGGCCAGCAGCAGGGTGGCCATTTCGCCGACGCTGAGCTTCCCGGCCAGCACGCCCACGACCGCCTGCGCGATCGGCAGGTCGACACCGTGCTCGGCACCCAGGGCCAGCACGGCCTTGGCGCTCTTGACGCCCTCGGCAGTCTGCTTGGTCTTCGCCACCGCCTCCTCCAGGGTCAGTCCCTCTCCCAGCAGGCGGCCGAAGGACCGGTTGCGCGAAAGCGGGGAGGCGCAGGTGGCGACCAGGTCGCCCATCCCCGCCAGCCCGGACAGGGTGTGCGCCCGCCCACCCATGGCCAGGGCCAGGCGGGTCGTCTCCGCCAGGCCGCGAGTAATGATGGAGGCCTTGGAGTTATCGCCCAGGCCCTGCCCATCGGCCATGCCCACGGCCAGCGCGATGACGTTCTTGATCGCCCCGCCCAGCTCCACGCCCACCACATCGGTGTTCGTATAGGGCCGGAAGTAGGAGTTCGCGGAGATCTCGGCGACACGTTCGGCGACCTCACTGTCCTCGGCCGCGACGACGGTGGCCGTCGGCTGGCAGGCGGCGATCTCACGGGCCAGGTTCGGCCCGGAGACCACGGCGATCCGGCGCTTCGGCAGACCGGTGGCCTCGGCGACGACCTCCGTCATCCGCTTGCCCGTGCCGATCTCGATGCCCTTCATCAGGCTCACCACGATCGCATCCGGCCGGATGTGCCCGCCCCAGGCCGCAAGGTTCTCCCGCAGGCTCTGGGCCGGCACGGCCAGCACGACGATTTCGGCATCTGCCAGTGCCGCAGCCGGATCCGAGGTGGCGCTGAGATTCTCCGACAGTGTCACCCCCGGCAGATAGCCGGAGTTGGTGTGGGCGGAGTCGATCTCCGCGGCCACATCATCGCGTCTGGCCCAGATGGTGACGGGGTACCCGGCATCGCAGATGACCTGGGCGTACACCGTCCCCCAGGATCCGGCTCCCATGACCGCCGTCTTCACACCCGACTCCTTACACGTTTCGTCCGATAAGTGGAATAGGCCGCGATGGAGCGCGGCCTGCCGACTATTTTAGCCGTCCGCCCGATCCTCATCGGCCAGGCGGTGGTCGGTGGTGAACCGCGCGGGCAGTTCGACCCCGCGCAGACGGGCCAACAGCGCAGCCGTCTGATAGGTGATCTCATGGGTCAGCCGCGAGATCCCGTCGGGCACCCCGGCATACGGGGCGGGATCGATCCGCTCACCGTAGACCAGGTCCATCCGGCGGCCGAACTGCGGTTTGACGGCCTTGTTGTGCTTGGTCATCGTGTCCTGCAGTCCCCAGTGCGCGGCCGGCACCACGGGCGTCCCGGTCTCGATGGCCAGGCGCGCGGCCCCCGTGCGCGAGGGGTCGGGCCAGCCGTCGGGGTCGGCGGTGAGCGTGCCGCGCGGGAAGATCACGACGACCTCGCCGGCGGCCAGGGCCTTCTTGGCCGAGACCAGTGATTCCGCCGCCCCGGCGGAGCCGCGCAGCACGGGGATCTGCGCCAGCGGGCGCATGAACACGCCCAGGAACCCGGTGAACAGGGACGCCTTGGCCAGGAAGTGCGGCATCCGACCGTGGTGCCACAGGTCCAGCGACAGCAGCACAGGGTCGACCTTGCTCAGGTGCAGCCCCGCGACGATCACCGCACCGGAGTCGCCGACGTTCTCGAAGCCATGGCTGTGCGGCTTGCCCATGGTGCGAAACAGCGCGGTCAACGGGGGCGCCACGACGTGGGCGACCGAGCGCGAGCGGGCCAGCAGCTTCGGCGAGTAGTCGATCCCGGCGACCACCTCTTCCTCGTGCGCCCGCTTCCGCTGTTCCTTGGCGGCCCTGGCCGCGGCGTCCTTGCTCATACTTCCTCCACCCGGGCTCCCAGGCCCTGCAGTTTCATGTCGAAGTCCTCGTAGCCGCGGTTGATCAACTCGATCCCGCGCACCTCGCTGGTCCCCTCGGCGGCCAACGCGGCGATGACGTGGCTGAAGCCCCCGCGCAGGTCGGGCACGGTGATCGAGGTCCCGTGTAGGCGACTGGGCCCGGAGATCGCAGCGGAGTGCAGGAAGTTGCGCCGGCCGAATCGGCACGGCGTACCGCCGAGGCACTCGCGGTAGAGCTGGATCTGCGCGCCCATCTGCCCCAGCGCCTGGGTGAAGCCGAAACGGTTCTCGTACACCGTCTCGTGGATGATCGACAGGCCCCTGGCCTGGGTCAACGCCACCACCAGGGGCTGCTGCCAATCGGTCATGAAACCCGGGTGCACATCGGTCTCGAGGACGACGGAGTTCAGTTCGCCACCGGGGTGGCGGAAGCGGATGCCGTCCTCTTCGACGGTGAACGCCCCACCGATCTTGCGGAAGACGTTGAGGAAGGTGATCATGTCCTGCTGGTGCGCCCCGCGCACGAAGATGTCCCCGCCTGTGGCCAGGGCGGCCGAGGCCCAGGAGCCCGTCTCCATCCGGTCCGGCAGCGCACGGTGGGTATAGCCGGAAAGCGATTCGACGCCTTCGATCCGGATCACCCGCTCGGTGTCGACGGTGATGATCGCGCCCATCTTCTGCAGAACGGCGACCAGGTCCATGATCTCCGGTTCCACAGCGGCGTTCTTCAGCTCCGTGATGCCGTCGGCGCGCACTGCCGTCAGCAGCACCTGCTCGGTCGCCCCGACCGAGGGGTAGGGCAGTTTGACCTTGGTCCCGCGCAGGCGCTGCGGGGCCTCCAGCAGGATCCCGCCGGGGGTCTTGTCGACGCGCGCGCCGAACTTGCGCAGCACGTCGAGGTGGAAGTCGATCGGCCGGTCGCCGATCTTGCACCCACCCAAATCGGGGATGAACGCCCGGCCCAGGCGGTGCAGCAGCGGCCCACAGAACAGGATCGGGATGCGTGAGGACCCGGCGTGGGCGTCGATGTCGGCGATCGAACCCTGGGAGACGTTCGCGGGGTCCATCCGCAGCTCCCCATCGGCCCGACCGGCGTCCGGTCCCGAGGTCACCTCGACCCCGTGCAGGCCCAGCAGGCCGGTGACGACGTGGACGTCCTTGATATCGGGCACCGAACGCAGTACCGAGGGGGTGTCCCCCAGCAGCGAGGCGACCATGGCCTTGGGAACCAGGTTCTTGGCCCCGCGGACATCGACCTCGCCCGTCAGCGGTGTTCCGCCGTGGACTCGCAGCATGACCCTCCCATATGAGATCTGTGTAGGTTCGCACCGATCGGTGCGAACCTACAGAATCTTAACGGGTGTATATCAGAACTTCGCCGGAATGGTCTTGGGCTTGAACGACGGGCGGCGGGCCTCGAAGGCCGTGATCTCCGCTTCGTGCTGCAGAGTCAGCGAAATATCGTCCATTCCCTCCATCAGCCTCCAGCGCGTGAAGTCGTCCAGGGCGAAGGGCACGGTGACGGTATCGCAGCTGACGGTGCGCTGTACCAGGTCGACGGTGACATCGATGCCCGGGTTGTTGTCCATCACCTTCCACAGCAGTTCGACATCGGGCTGCTCGACCTGGCAGGTGACCAGGCCGTTCTTACCGGCGTTGCCCCGGAAGATGTCCGCGAAGCGGGCGGAGACGACCGCTTTGAAGCCGTAGTCGTGCAGGGCCCAGACAGCGTGCTCACGGCTCGAGCCCGTTCCGAAGTCGGGGCCGGCGACCAGCACCGAGGCGCCCTCGTAGGCGGGACGGTTGAGGATGAATTCCGGGTCCTCGCGCCAGCCGGCGAACAGGGCGTCCTCGAAACCGGTACGGGTCACGCGTTTGAGGTAGACGGCCGGAATGATCTGGTCGGTGTCGACATTCGAGCGGTGCAGCGGAACGCCGACGCCGGTATGGGTGGAAAACTTCTCCATGGTGGAACTCCCTTGTGGCTCTCAGGCGGACTTCTGGACGACGGTCAGCGGCAGCTGGGTGTGTGTTTCGCGCGGTTCGCGGGGCCGGTGGCTGTGGGCCACCAGTTCCGGATCTTTCTCCGGCAGGTCGGCCGGGCTGGACAGGGTGCCGCGCACGGCAGTGGCGGCGGCCACCAGCGGGCTGACCAGGTGGGTCCGTCCGCCCTTACCCTGCCTGCCCTCGAAGTTGCGGTTCGAGGTCGCAGCACAGCGCTCCCCCGGAGTCAGCTGATCGGGGTTCATGCCCAGGCACATCGAGCAGCCGGCGAAGCGCCATTCGGCGCCGAAGTCGGTGAAGACCCGGTCCAGGCCCTCTTCTTCGGCCTGTAGGCGGACCAGGGCGGAGGCCGGGACGACCATCATCCGCACGTCCGGATGCTTGACCTGCCCGCGCACCACCTCGGCGGCGGCGCGCAGGTCCTCGATCCGGCCGTTGGTGCACGAACCCAGGAAGACCGTGTCCACCTTGATCTCGCGCAGCGGGGTGCCCGGCGTCAGACCCATGTAGTCGATCGCGTTCTGGGCCGCCACCTTGGCGGATTCGTCGACGATCGCGGCGGGATCGGGCACCGTCGCGCTCAGCGGCAGCCCCTGCCCCGGATTGGTTCCCCATGTCACGTAGGGCGAAATGTCCTCGGCCTGCAGGGTGACCTCGGCGTCGAAGACCGCGTCGTCGTCGGTTTTCAGCGTCTTCCAGTATGCGACCGCGGCGTCCCAGTCCTCGCCCTGCGGGGCGTGCGGCCGGCCGTTGACGTAGTCGAAGGTCGTCTGGTCGGGGGCGACCATACCGGCCCTGGCACCTGCCTCGATGGACATATTGCAGATCGTCATCCGCGCTTCCATCGACAGCTTGCGAATCGCCTCGCCGCGGTACTCCAGGACGTAGCCCTGTCCGCCACCGGTGCCGATCTTGGCGATGATCGCCAGGATGATGTCCTTGGCGACCGAGCCCTCGGGCAGTTCACCCTCGATGTTGATCGCCATCGTCTTGAAGGGCTTGAGGCTCAGCGTCTGCGTGGCCATGACGTGTTCGACCTCGGAGGTGCCGATGCCGAAGGCCAGCGCGCCGAAGGCCCCGTGGGTCGAGGTGTGCGAATCCCCGCAGACCACCGTCATACCCGGCTGAGTCAGGCCCAGCTGGGGGCCGACCTGGTGGACGATGCCCTGCTGCATATCGCCCAGCGAATGCAGGCGCACGCCGAATTCGCGCGCATTGGTGCGCAGCGTTTCGATCTGGGTGCGGCTCGTCAGGTCCGCGATCGGCTTGTCGATGTCCCAGGTGGGGGTGTTGTGGTCCTCCGTCGCCAGGTGCTGGTCGACGCGGCGCAGCTTGCGTCCTGCCAGGCGCAGGCCCTCGAAGGCCTGCGGGCTGGTGACCTCGTGGAGGAGCTGCAGATCGATGTAGATGAGGTCCGGTGAGCCGTCCTCGCCGGCCACAACGACGTGATCGGCCCACACTTTCTCTGCCAGGGTCTTGCCCATTGCCCACACTTCCTTTGTCTTGAGCCTGAAGGGAATCAGCGGTTGCGGCGGTCGGGGTGAGACCGCCATCTGCCACTATTTTAGGTGCGGGTTTTCGCATTCCGGACTTGCATCTTGGATTGTGAGACCACAAAATAGTGCCTATGAGCACAGAAAACGGCAGCGGCGTCGGTGTCATCGACAAGGCCGCACTCGTCATGTCGGCACTGGAGGCCGGCCCCGCGTCCCTGGCGGAACTCGTCTCCCTGACCGGCCTGGCCCGACCCACCGCCCACCGGCTGGCCGTAGCCCTCGAATACCACCGCTTCGTCGGCCGGGACATGCAGGGCCGATTCGTCCTGGGCCCGCGTCTGAACGAACTGTCATCGGCCGCCGGCGAGGACCGCCTGCTGGCCGCCGCGGGCCCCGTCCTCAACCAGTTGCGCGACCGCACGGGCGAATCGGCCCAGCTGTTCCGCCGCCAGGGCGACCTGCGCCTGTGCGTGGCCGCGGCCGAACGGCCCGTTGGCCTGCGCGACTCGGTGCCGATCGGCGCGACCCTGAGCATGCGCGCGGGATCCGCGGCACAGGTGCTGTTGGCCTGGGAGGAGCCCGACCGGCTGCACTCGGGCCTGCGCGGGGCCAGGTTCTCGGCCACCATGCTCTCCGGCGTGCGCCGGCGCGGCTGGGCCCAGTCGATCTCGGAGCGCGAACGCGGGGTGGCCAGCGTGTCGGCCCCCGTGCGCGGACCCAGCAACCGGGTCGTGGCCGCCGTCTCGATCTCCGGACCGGTCGACCGGTTGACCCGCCAGCCCGGCCGACTGCACGCCCAAGCCGTGCTCGAAGCGGCGAAGGTCCTCACCGAGGCCCTCAACCGCGGCTGAGCCCACCGCCCCGATTCCACCGCATCCGACGGAACCGGGGCGGTTCCGTATTCACAATCGCCAGGAGGGTCCTGGCCGTAGTCCCCGAAAGGAAATCATGTCCCAGTCCCCCAACCCCGAGCAGCAGCCCTATCAGCCCACCGGCTACCCGCAGGCGGGCTACCCACAGACCGGGTCGCAACCGTCGGGCTCCCAGCCCTACGGCCAAGACGCCTACGCCGGCTATCAGCAGTACCCCTCCGCCGGCCAGCCGCAGGCGGCACCCGGTTACGACTACCAGGCCCAGCCGGGCCCGCAGGGCCAATGGGCGCCGCCGGCCAAGGCCGCGGGCGAACCCGGCTTCATCAAGGCGCTGTTCGATCTGCGCTTCAACCACTTCGTCTCCATCAAGTTCGCCTCGATCATCTACGTCATCGCGATCGTCCTGGCCGGGCTGACCTGGCTGTGGTACATCGTCATCGGTTTCATGATGGGCTTCGCCGTCGAAGAGGTCGGCTCCGACTATTCCCCGATCATGGGCATTCTGGCGATTTTCCTGGGCTGGATCCCCGCGGTCATCCAGATCGTCGTCTCCCGGGTCATCCTCGAGTTCCTGGTCTCCGGCGTACGCACCGCCCAGAACACCACCAAGCTGGTCGAACTCCAGTCCAAGTAACCTCCAGGTTCCACTACGACATGAATTGTCGATTGGGAACGGTCCCGATCGGTTTTTCCGACATTTCGGGTTGTAGTGGAACTCCAGAGGAACGGCGGGGATGAGAAAGGGCCCGGTTCACATGAACCGGGCCCTTCTTGGTACTCCCGAGCAGATTTGAACTGCCGTTACCGCCTTGAGAGGGCGGTGTCCTAGGCCGCTAGACGACGGGAGCAGGACACTTCGCGATGAAGCTGCTTCATAAGAAGCGCTGGGCTACCAGGACTCGAACCTAGACTAAGTGAACCAGAATCACTCGTGCTGCCAATTACACCATAGCCCAATGTTTTGCAATCAACCGGAAGTCCTAAGAACTTCTTTCCGTTGACCGCGGCAACAGAATGAAACTTTACACGACCCATTTCCGCGATGCAAAACCAGAACGGCCCTCCTGGCGGTGATCCTGCTCACGTAGGGGTATTAGGGCTCGTGTGCCCCGGAATTCCGGGGCACACGAGCCCTGACACCCGCCTACACCAGGCTGCCGTCGCGGGCCAGGCGTAGCAGCTTGTCCAGCACCACCCCGTTGGAGGCCCGCAGCCCGTTGTGCTCGTACTCGCTGGTCACCCAGGTCCGCACGCGCGGCAGCAGACCGGCCGTGGGCAGCGAGTACTCCCTGGGCACATAGGCGTCCTCGTAGTACACGGCGGCCACGACCGGGACCTCGGCGGCCCGCAGCGCATCGGGCTCCCACATCACGGGCCAGGAGAAGGCCGCCAGCTCCCCGGCCACCGGACGCCACGGCCGCAGCGGACCCGTGGCGAAGTGCTCCGGGGCGATGTGTTCGCCTGCCAGCCACAGCGGGTCCGTGGCCACGGCCCTGGGCATCCCGCGCACCCCGGCCCAGGTCGTAGCGGTGCCATTGGCCCAGCAGGATTCCTGTAGCACCGCATACAGGGGGTTGCGCGCACTGAACGGCAGGGCGGCCAGCAGGTCGTGCCGGAAGGCCGCCGAGTCGATGTCCTGGGCCAACAGATAGTGCAACGCCGCGGCCCCACCGGACGCCCCCAGCAGGTGTCCCAGGCCGCGCACATGGGCGGGACCCGCCTGGGTGCCGTCGGGCAGCTCGATCCCCTTGCCGTGCGCTGCCCGTTCGGCCAGCCGGCGCATCCGGGCGGCGTCGGCGGGGAACCGCTCGAAGTAACTCTGCGATTTCGCGCGCAGGGTGTGCCAGGTGGTGGTGTAGAGCTCTGCGGGGTCCGGCGTGTCCGCCAAGGAGCCGGCCACACGGGGCAGGCCACCGGTGAAGATCGCCAGGTCCAGGGACTCCGGATGCGCGGCCAGATATCGCAGAGTGGTGAACCCGCCGAAGGACTGGCCCATCACGGACCAGGATTCGCAGCCGATATCCCAGCGCAGGGCCTCGGCGTCCTCGACGATGGCATCGGCGCGGAAGTGGGTCAGGAAGGCAGCCACCGCACCCGAGTCCTGGACGGGGTCCGTACCCCTGGCCGAGGTCCCCCTGAAGGAGCCGTCGACGTATCCGATCGGGTGGGACAGACCGGTACCGCGTTGGTCGAGCAGGACCACCGAGTAGTCCTCGAGCGCCCTGGCGAGCCAGGACGGGTTCCCCGCAACCGGTCCGGGGACCTCGGAGCCTGGCCCTCCCTGCAGGAACAGCAGATAGGGTTTGGCCGCCTCGCCCGTGCTCACGATCCGCGCGGCCACGTCGATTTCACCGACGGCCGCCAACCGCCCAGGCAGGCCCGCCGCAGCCTGCGCACCGAAGTGGTCCACCGGCACGCGCACCCGGCGCTCATCGATCCGCAGGCCACCGGGCAGACGGTAACTGTCAACCAACATGAACTCATCCCTCCTGACCCGCCGGGCGGGCCGTGTTCGTTAGTCCCAGGGTATGCGCAGCTCCCGGCGGGTGGGACGGTCCCGACCGAGGCGACAGCCGGCAGATGGACGCGGATACGCGAATGCCCGGACCGAATCCGGTCCGGGCATTCGTGCGTGCCGCTGGCGGGCTGGGGCCGAAGGGCCGTCGCCCTATTGCCTAGGCGTTTGCCAGGTGATCGGCCAGGGCCCGCAGCCGGTTGAGAGTGGATTCCCGGCCCAGGATCTCCATCGACTCGAACAGCGGCGGTGAGACACGGCGGCCCGAGACCGCCACGCGCAGCGGCCCGAAGGCCAGGCGCGGCTTGATACCCAGCTCGTCGACCAGCTTGGCCTGCAGCCCTTCGTGCAGCGCGTCGGTGGTGAAGTCCGCCTCCGGTACGCCGGAGAGCAGTTCGATCGCGGCGGCCAGGACCTCGGGGGCGGTGTCCTTGAGCGTCTTCAGACCCTCCGGGGTCAGTTCCAGATCCGCATCCGCGGTGAACAGGAAGGACAGCAGATCGGGTGCCTCGCCCAGCAGGTTCATCCGCGTCTGGACCAGCGGAGCCGCCTGGGCCAGCACTGCGTGCTGCGCATCCGTGGGTGCGGCACCGCCCGCGCCGAAGACGTTCGCGGCCTGCAGATAGGGCACCATGCGCTCGGTGAAGTCGGCGACGTCGAGCAGGCGGATGTGGTCGCCGTTGATCGAGGTGGCCTTCTTGATGTCGAAGCGCCCCGGATTGGGCAGCACGTCGTGGACGTCGAATGCTTTGACGAATTCCTCGACGGAGAAGATGTCCTGGTCCGGTCCGATCGACCAGCCCAGCAGGGCCAGGTAGTTGATGAAACCCTCGGGGATGAAGCCGGCGTCGCGGTGGTGGAACAGGTTCGATTCCGGGTCGCGCTTCGACAGCTTCTTGTTCCCCTCCCCCATGACATAGGGCAGGTGGCCGAATTCGGGGGTGGCCTGGGCGACGCCGATCTTCTTCAGCGCCTCGTACAGCACGATCTGGCGCGGAGTCGAGGACAGCAGGTCCTCACCGCGCAGCACATGGGTGATGCCCATGAGCGCATCGTCGACGGGGTTGACCAGGGTGTAGAGCGGATCACCGTTGGCGCGCACCACCACGAAGTCCGGCACTGAGCCGGCCTTGAAGGTGATGTCCCCGCGGATCATATCCGTGAATGTGATGTCCTCATCGGGCATCTGCACGCGCAGCACGGGCTCGCGGCCCTCCGCGCGGAAGGCCGCCTTCTGCTCATCGCTCAGGGTGCGGTCGTAGCCGTCGTAGCCCAGCTTCGGGTCCTCACCCTTGGCCTTGTGGCGGGCCTCGACCTCTTCGTTGGTGGAGAACGATTCGTAGACCAGGCCGGCGTCCTTGAGCTTGGCGATGACGTCCTGGTAGATCTCACCGCGCTGCGACTGCCGGTAGGGGGCGTGCGGCCCGCCCACGTCGATGCCCTCGTCCCAGTCCAGGCCCAGCCAGCGCATGGCCTCGAGGATCTGCGCGTAGCTCTCCTCGGAGTCGCGTTGGGCGTCCGTGTCCTCGATCCGGAAGACGAAGGTGCCGCCGGTGTGGCGCGCATAGGCCCAGTTGAACAGGGCGGTGCGCACCATGCCGACGTGCGGGGTGCCGGTGGGTGACGGGCAGAAGCGAACTCGTACGTCGCTCATTGTCAGGTGATTCCTTTGTTCGTTCGGTAGGAAGAAAGAGGTCTGGGCTCAGGCGTCCAGCACTGGGTTGCTCAGCAGGCCCAGGCCGTCGATCGCGATGTCGACGCGGTCGCCGGCGTTGATCGCGCCCACGCCTTCCGGGGTGCCGGTGAGGATCACATCGCCTGGCAGCAACGTGATGACCTCACTCAAGTGCTCGATGACGGTCGGGATGTCGAAGATGAAGTCGTCGGTGTTCCCGTCCTGCTTGAGCTCCCCGTTGACCCAGGAGCGGATCCGCACACCTTCGGGATCCAGGTCCGTTTCGATCCACGGGCCCAGTGGGCAGCTGGTGTCGAAGCCCTTGGCGCGCGACCACTGCTTGTCGATCTGCTGGATGTCGCGCAGGGTCACGTCGTTGGCCGCGGTATAGCCCAGCACGTATTCGTAGGCCTTCTCCGCCGGAACGTTCTTCGCCACGCGGGAGATGACCACCGCGAGTTCGGCCTCATAGGAGACCTTCTCACTGATGGCGGGCAGACGGATCGGATCGCCGGGGCCCACCACCGCGGTGTTCGGTTTGAAGAAGGTCAACGGGCTGGCCGGGACCTCGTTGCCCAGTTCCTTCGCGTGGTCGGCGAAGTTCCGGCCCACGCCGATGACCTTGGAGCGCGGGATGATGGGGGCGATGAGACGGACGTCGTCGTACTTCAGGTGAGCGCCGGTCGATTGAGCCGGGCTGAAGAACGGGTCGCCGTCGAGGACCGCGATTTCGAGTTCGGAGGTGTCCAGAGTTCCGTCGGCGGCGGCTTCGGGCAGGTCCCCCTCGACGACGCCGTACGTGGGTGCATCGTTGTGCACGAATCTGACAATGCGCATGGAACCATTCTAGAAGGCCTCGGGCCCGGATGGGTGGTCGGGGCGCGAAGCGCTGCGACTACTGTGGTGCACATGCCCGATCGCCCCGCCTTCGTCTTCGACATCGACCGGATCGGCGCGGGCCTGCCCGCCGCCACGCTCGCCACGGGCCTGCGAGGGCTCGCAGGACCGGGCGCGGACGCAGTGGAACCGGGCGCCTCGGGCAGTGAACTGCCGGCCGGGGCGCACTCCGGCCCGCGCGCCGTCGTCGAGGCCCCGCCCGGCTCGGGCAAGACGACGGTTGTCCCGCCGGTCGTGGCGAACCTGGTGGCCGCGGGCCCGGGACGCGGGGCAGGCAGGGTGATCGTGACCCAGCCGCGGCGCATCGCCGCCCGCGCCGCCGCGAACCGGCTGGCCGAGCTCTCCGGGACCCGGGTCGGTCAGGAGGTCGGCTACACGATCCGCGGCGAGCGCCACGTCAGTGCCGCCACCCGCGTCGAATTCGTCACCACCGGCGTGCTGTTGGGCCGGCTGATGGGCGATCCGGAACTGGCCGGGGTGTCCGTGGTCGTGCTCGACGAGGTGCACGAGCGCGCGGTCGACTCCGATCTGGCCTTCGCGATGCTGCGCCAGTTGGTGGAATTGCGCGAGGACCTGGGCCTGATCGTCATGTCTGCGACCCTGGACGCCGGCCGCTGGGCGCAGCTGTTGGGTGAGGACGGGGCACCGGCGCCCGTGCTATCCGTGGCGGCCCGACCCCATCCCCTGCGCGAGGTCTGGACTCCCCCGCGCACCCCTGCCCTGGATACCCGTGGAGTCACGCCCGATTTCCTACGCCATGTGGCGGGCGTTGTGGCCGAGGCGCTCGGGGGCGAGACGGGCCCGGCCGGTGCAGCCACGGAGGCTGCACGGGCGGGCGAGCCAGTTGCCGGGGCGGCCGGGAGCGGCGGCGATGTGCTCGTCTTCCTGCCGGGTCAGCGAGAGATCGACCGGGTCGCAGGCGAGCTGCGCGGGCGCGTGGACCCGCGGTCAGCCGAGGTCCTCACCCTGACGGGACGGACGCCGGCCGCCGAACAGCGGCGGATCATGCGTTCACGCCAGGACGGCGCGCGCCGGGTCATCCTGGCGACCAATGTCGCCGAGTCCGCACTGACCGTGCCCGGTATCGACCTGGTGGTCGACGCCGGACTGGATCGGCAGCAGCGGCTGGACACCGGCCGGGCGATGGCGGGGCTGGTGACGGTGGGCGCGTCGAAGGCCGCGATGGTCCAGCGCGCGGGCCGCGCCGCCCGGCTCGGTCCCGGCACCGTCATCCGATGCATGGCACAGGCGGATTTCGCGGCGCGCCCGGCCCAGACCCCGCCGGAGATCCGCACCACCGATCTCACGGAGCCCGCTTTGCAGCTGGCCTGCTGGGGCGCCCCCGGCGGGGCTGGTCTGCGCCTGCCCGACGCCCCACCGGAGCGGCCACTGGCGCTGGCGCAGGCCACCCTGCGGGCTTTGGGGGCGCTCGACTCCCATGGCGCCGCCACCGCCCTGGGGCACCGGCTGGCCCGCGTCCCCGCGGATCCGCGGTTGGCACGCGCCCTGTTCGACGGAGCCGAGCTGACCGGACCGCGCGCCGCCGCCGAGGTGGTGGCCGCCTTGGTCTCGGACGTACGTGCCCCAGGTGGGGACCTGTGGTCGCTGCTGCGTGGCCTGCGCCGGGACAAGAACACCCGGTGGCAGGCCGATGTGCGCCGCTTCGAGGGATTCCTGCCCGGTGCGGGTGGGCACGACGGCGCGGGACCGGCGGCCGGTGCCGAGGATACGGGGCTCATCACCGCCTTGGCCTTCCCCGACCGGATCGCCCGACTCCGGCCGGGTACCGCCGGGGATTACCTGCTGGCCGGCGGCACGGGTGCCGAACTCCCCCGCGATTCGGCCCTCAAGGGTCATACGTGGTTGGCGATCGGCGATGTCGCCCTGACCGGCGCTCGGGCGCTGATCCGAGCGGCGGCCGTGATCGACCAGGACCAGGCGGAATTGGCCGGCGCGGAACTGCTGGAGACCACGACCACGGCGGAGTTCTCCGGTGGCAGGGTGCGCGCGCGGCGCGTCGAGGGCCTGGGCGCGATCGAGCTGAGTTCGACGCCCACCCGGGCCGACGCCTCGGCCGCCCGGACCGCGGTAGCCGCCTTCGTGCGCGAGCAGGGGGTGTTGGACTTTCTGGAGCTGGCCGAGGGCACCCAGGGCGACCGGCCGGCCGGGGACACCCGCGATGCCGCCTTCGCGCAGCTGCGCGGGCGCCTGGGACTGTTGCACGCCGTCTACGGCGAGCCGTGGCCCGATGTCAGCCTGAGCGCGCTGGCCGAACACGCGACGACGTGGCTGGGACCGGATCTGGAGCGGGTCGCGGGCGGTGCCAAACCGGGGCGGATCGACGCAGTGGGCGCGCTGCGCCGGCTTCTGCCCTGGCCCGCCGCGGCACAGTTGGACGAACTGGTGCCCGAGCGCGTGCCGGTGCCCAGCGGTTCCTGGGTCCGCCTGGACTACCCGGCGCCGGAGTCGCACGGGGCCGCGATCACCGCGCCCATCCTGGCCGTGAAACTCCAGGAGTGCTTCGGCATGGCCGACGGCCCGGCGGTCTGTCGGGACGGTGTCCCCGTGCTGCTGCACCTGTTGTCCCCGGCGCGCCGCCCCCTGGCGGTGACCGCCGACCTCAGGTCGTTCTGGGACAACGCGTATCCGCAGGTGCGCGCGGAGAACCGCGGCCGCTATCTCAAACACCCCTGGCCCGAGGACCCCTGGAATGCCGTGGCCACGGCCAGGACGAAGAACCGAATGTAGGGACGCTGGATGTCGGAGTGCGGCGACAGGTGCTGCTCGGTTCGGGTGCCGCTCAGTCGACCCGCAGCTGCGGGATGACGTGTTCGGCGAACGCCTCCACTGTCTGCAGCGTCAGATCCCGGTCGGCGCTCGCTTCGGGATGAATGGCGATACGCGCGGCACCGGTCCGCTCGACGAACGTACCCAGCTCGTCGACGACCTGGGCGGCGGAGCCGATGATCGCGCCCTGCGCGCTCATCGCCGCCTGTGCCGCCGGTCCGACCGGCTCTCCATCCGGTCCGACGTGCGAGCCCGCGTTGGGAACGTGGGGGTGCTCGCCGGCCTCGAACGACTGTTGCAGGGCGCGCTGGAGCCCGTCCCTGGCCGTGGGGTCCTCGCTGACGATGGCGATGAGGCAGTGCAGGTGTTCCGGTGCCGGACCCTGTACGCCTGCAGCCGCGCGCTCTGCCGCATAGCGCTCCTCGACTGCGATCCGGGGTTCCGCCGGCATCGCGAAGTAGTGCTGCAGCGCCAACCCGTGTGCCGCGGCGAAGCGGACCCCGTCCTGACTCGTCGTGCCGAGCATGAGCGGAGGGTGGGGCAGGGTGTGAACGGGCGGCTGTAGTTCGAAGTCCTTATCCCCTGCCGGATCCCAGGCGTTGAGGATTCCAGCCGCGGCGGCCTGTGGGTCGTGGTCCCAGCGCGCCACGTCCTTGTCCAGCACCTCGAAATCCTTGGCATATCCACCGCGACCCAGGCCCAGGGTGAAGCGCCCGCCGCTGAGCTGGTCGAGCAGCGCGGCCCGCTCCGCCATCTCAACCGGATGCAGCAGCGGGGAGAGGGTCACGGCGGTTCCCACATTCAGCCGCCGTGTGCGACCCAGGATGAAGGCGGCCATCGTCAGCGCACTGGGACTGATACCGAATCGGATGAAATGGTGTTCGGTGACCCACAGGTCGTCATAGCCCAGGTCCTCCGCGCGCTCTGCCTGGGCCCGCGTGAAGTCGAAGACGTCCTCGGCCGTGGGCCCGAGGTTTGAGCCGGTATTCACCAGCAGGCCGAAACGCATGTTCTACCTCCGCGATCATCATCGATGCATTCAATATAGCTAAGCCTAAGCATATCGATACAAGGGCGAGGCGCGGGGCCCCGAACAGTGATTTACGCCTCACCACGCGAAGGGGCTCAGGCGGCAGCAGGGAGCCGCTCAGCGTTTGACCGCGCCCAGCGGCAGCATCAGAAGCGCCGCCAACAGGGGGCCCGCGGCCAGAGTGGTGAACGAAGCGTAGACGGAATCCGTCGCGGAGAACACCGCGCCCACTGCGGTGGGGACGATCACGCTGCCCAGCTGCCAGATCGCGTTGATCGACCCGGCCGACGACCCGGAGAGCCCCCGGCCCGCGTAGCCCAGGATCAGGTTGTTCTGAATCGGCGAATAGCAGTATGCGGCGAATCCCAGGAAGGGCGCGGCGATATAGAAGAGAGTCAAGTCGTGCAGACGGCCGAAGACCAACAGCATGATGCTGAACATCAGCAGGATGCCGGCGGCCAGGTACTTCGAGTGGAACTTCGTGCGCCCGTCGATGAAACCGATGATCGGCTTGCACACGACCGCGGTGATGGCGAACAGGGAGACGACCGCACCCGCGTGGACCGGATCGATCCCGACTCCCTTGATCATCAGGGTATTGGCCCAGGTGATGAACCCGTAGGTGCCCCACAGGCTGAAGAACCCGGCCACCGCCAGGATCAGCAGGTTCCGGTTGCGCAGGACGTCCAGCAGGTTGGGGAAGGTGTGCTTGGGCTGCGCGCCGGGGCCGGTTTCGGCGCCCACCGCGGTACTCGGGGCGGCCGCACTCGCCCCAGCGGCCTCGGCACCGGTGGCGCCCGGGGCGTTGCGGTGCAGGATCAGGATGACGATGCCCAGCACGATGGAGATGGAGCCGAAGAGCTCATAGGACACGCGCCAACCATGGGACTTGATCAGGGTGGGCACAACCAGGTTCGCGATGACGGTGCCCAACGAGGTGGCGGTGGTGAACAGGGAAACGGCCAGGGCGCGTTCGCGTCCGGAGAACCACACGGAGATCGACTTGGCACCGGCCGCGTAGTCCGCGCCGGCGAACAGACCGACCAGGGCCTGGATGACGAAGCCCAGCGCCATCGAGTGAACGTTGCCGAAGGTGACCATGCCCGCGCCGGCCACCAGGATCGAGCCACCCAACACCGCGCGGGGACCGAACCAGTCGCTGGCCACGCCGCCTAAGAAGTTCGAGACGACGTAGCCCACGTAATAGCAGGTGGCGAAAACGCCCAGGGAGGACAGCGCAACGCCCAGATCGCCGCCCACGCTGGGCGCCGCCGGGCCCCAGACCGAACGGTCCAGGCTGGTCATGAGGAAAGCGGCCCAGGACAGGACGAGGATCAGCCAGCGGTAGCCGGGGAGCGGGCCCGAGGGTGTGGAGACGGATTGCGGGGATGTATGCAGAGAACTCACAGGACAAGGACTATATACCCGGGTTCTCCTTCTAGCGGGCGGTGTCCGCCTTGTGGTGCGACGCGTGCAATGCCGAACTCCCCTGCGGCACCGGCCGGGCCCGGCCCGGCCGCGGCTACCGCTTGGACTGGACTGCCACGCATGCGACCGTCACGCCGATGCCCACCAGCTGCAACCAGCTCAACCGCTCCCCCAGAACGAGAGAGCCCAGGACAACCGCGGACAGCGGCTGCAACAACAGGATCGTGGCGCCCAGATCCGCGGGCAGGCGCACGGTGGCGAAGCCGATGAGGACGAACGGCAGGAACTGGCCTCCGACGGCCAGCACCGCCAGCCAACTCCAGGCGGAAGCGGACAGGTGAACCACGATGGAACCCGTGACCAGGCCGAAGACCCCGATCACCACGGCGGCGCTCGCCGATCCCAGCGCCACCGGTCCGAAGGCCCGCCGCGGTTCCAGGGTGCCCGCGCGGCGGTTGCAGTACAGATAGCCCGCGTACAGACAGCCGGCCAGCACGCCCAGCACCGTACCGCGCACAGGATGGGACATCGTGGTCTCCCGACTGCCCAGCCCGCCGGTCAGCAGCAGGCCCGCGAGCATCACGGGAAGGACGAGGGCGAACCGCCTCCCCAGCACGGCCCCGTCGAGGACGCGGGCCAGCAGCGGGAAGACCAGCACCTGGGAGCCGATGAGCACGGTGGCCACCGCCGCGCCCACGTCCAGGACCGGCTGCGTCCACATCAGGTAGTCGCACGCCAGGAAGGCACCCGACAGCAGGGACCAGACCACGGCCGGCCGCGACATCCGGCCGTGGCGCCGCAGTTCGAGGCAGAACAGGACGGCCAGCGGGATGAGCGCCAACAGGCAGCGGTAGAACGCCGCAGTCGCAGCCGAGGTCCCCGCGAGTTTGATGAAGGTCGAGGCGGACCCGACCAGGATGCACCCGCAGATCATGGAGACCAGGGACGCGAAACGGGGGCTGGGCGCCGGACCGGGCCCCGACTGTGCGACTGTCATGGCTTCAGCATGACATCCCCCCCCGTCAGCTAGAGTCGTTGTCCAAGGATGCGCGGTCACCCCCCCGAGCACCGAGTCAATGACGAATCGGAAAGGACACCGATGGTCACCGGAATCGTTCTGCTCCTGGCAGGTGCCCTGATAGTGGTCATGGCCATCATGGCCGGAATCGGAAAGCTGGGGATGAATCCCCTGGTCGGCATCCGGGTCGCGCCGCTTATGCGTTCCGAGGAGGCCTGGCGGATCGGCCACAAAGCCGGAGCTCCGGCGTTGATCGTCGCGGGGATCGGCGCGATGATCGGCGGGATCGCCTGTTTCTTCATTTCCTCGGATGACACCGTCGGCATCGTCGCGCTCGTCTCCGCGGCCTGGCTCATCGCATTCACGCTCGGCGCATCCTTGGTCGCGGTCCGCGCTGTGAAGTCCGTGCGCTGAGGCGGTCCACGCACTGCAGGGAGGAGGACGAGCGTCCGGCTGATCGGCCAACTCCTCGGGCAGAACCGTCCGGCTCGCCGAGTCAGACCGTCCAGGCGCCGGCGGGCATGCCATAATGACCGCACCGAAGAATGGGAGAACGGACCGATGACTGATTGCGTGTTCTACACGGCTGCGACCCTCAACGGATTCCTGGCCTCGGACGATGATTCCCTGGACTGGCTGCTGCGCGTTCCGCAGGACGATGTGCAGGGCGATATGGACGCGTTCTTCGCAAGCGTCGGGGCCCTGGTCATGGGTTCCGCCACCTATGAATGGATGCTGCGCCAGGAGGATCTGCTGGCCCACCCTGCGAAGTGGGCCGAGATCTACGGCGAGCGCCCCGCCTTCGTCTTCACCACCCGCAGCCTGCCGGCGATCCCCGGCTCGGGCATCCGATTCGTCTCCGGAGATGTGGCCGAATGGTTCGACCTGATCGCCCGGTCCGCTGGCGACAAGGACGTCTGGGTGATGGGCGGCGGCGCTCTGGCCGGGCAGTTCGCCGCGGCCGGCCTGCTCAACCGCATCATCGTGGCTTTCGCACCGGCCACCCTGACCAGTGGCAAACCGCTGTTTCCGCACGATTTGAGCTGGGAAGACCTCGAACTGACCGGGGTCAGACAGATCGGTCGCTTCGCCGAGCTGAGCTACCGGGTGGGATAATCGGGGCGTGTCCTCCACCGTTTCAACCAGCCCCGCAGCTAATTCCGCAGATGTTTCCGCGCCCGGTTCGAGTGCCGGCGCAGCTGCGCCGACCACGCCGGCCGTCACCCGGTATCTGCCGGCCGAGGTCTGGCGCGCCCGCCGGGATGCCCATGAGAGCCTGGCCCATGCCCGCACCGATGCGCACCATGAGCGCCGGCTGCACGGTCAGAAGCACCCGGTCGAGGATTTTCTGTTCACCTACTACCCCTTCAAGCCCGGCCGGATCGCCCGGTGGAATCCCGGCGCCGGCGTCGCGGTGGAGATCCGGGACGAGGCCGACCGCGCCTACTTCGACCGGCGCTGGTACCGGTTCTTCGAGGCCGAACCGGCCTCGACGACGTATGCCGCCCTCGACCTGCCGGCCTGGCATGCCGACCGCGGCACGGGCGCCGGTTTCATCCGCTCCCTGCTGGAGGCCACCTTGGACCGCGAGGCCTCGTTCGGGTGCTTCGGCATGCACGAATGGGCGATGGTCTACCGGCTGGGCCCCGATCAGCGCCGCCATGAGCAGGTCCCCCTGCGGCTGAGCCAGGAGGAGACGGATCGGGTGGTGGAGAACCACCGCATCCAGTGCTCACACTTCGATGCCTTCCGCTTCTTCACCGAGCCCGCGCGGCCCCTGAACACGCTGCAGCCCACCCGCGCCTCGATGGTCGCCAATGAGCAGGCGGGCTGTCTGCACGCGGGGATGGACCTGTACAAATGGGCGATGAAGCTCGAGCCCACGGTGCCGGGCGAGGTTGTCCTGGACGCCTTCGACCTGGCCATCGACATCCGCGCCCTGGACATGGAGGCCAGCCCCTACGATGTGCGCGGCTGGGGCTACGGCGTGGTCCCGGTCGAAACAGCTGCGGGCAAGGCCGAGTACATGCGCCGCCAGCGGGAGTTGAGCGTGCGAGCGCAGGCGATGCGCCGCCGGCTGCTCGACTGTCTGGCCGCCGCCGGAGTCTGAGACCCGCGGTCGGTGGACCGGCTATCGCGGACTTCACCGTTCATGCAGTGGAATCCGCGATAACCGGTCCGCGGACTCCGCCCGCAGCCGGGCCAGCAGGTGGTCGGCCAGTGCCTCGTTGGCGCGGAATACGCGGGCGTCGGTGCCGGGCCGGGCGAAGGCCTCGGCGGTGGAACCGGAGACCGCGGGCCCGACCATGAACAGGGACCGCTGTGGCCGTCCCTCCGCGTCCAGCGCGCGCCCCGCCGGGTCCGTGGCGAACTTGCCCGCGCCGGCGAAGGACAGCTCCCCGTCCGCGATCAGCCCCCGCAGCAATCCGTCACGGGCCCGAGGCGCCACGACCGGGGCCAACCGCGCGTCCAGCAGGTGCCGCGCGGTCACAACCGCGTCGTGGGCCGGGCTACTCGCCGCGAAGTGCCGCGGGCACGAGCCGGCGGAACCTCCTGGGTCCGCGCCCGGTCGCGCGGCGACCGCCTCCACGTGCAGATCGGGTCCGAGGAATCGCAGGAGGCCCGCCCGGTGCAGGGCCAGCAGATTCTCCAGTCGCTCCGGCGGCGGTCCCGATGCGATATAGCTGAAGAAGCCATGCAGCACGGTGTCGATGCGGGCGGTCTGCTCCGGGTCGAAGAATCCCTGGGCGATGAACTCGCGCAGGGTGAAATAGGCGCTCACCAGTCCGGTGAACAGGGCCGCGTCCTGGGCAAAGTGGGGGTCCGCTGCACGGTCCAGCCGGCCCCTGATCAAAGTGGCGACGCGGGCCTCCAGATCCTCCAGGCGATCCGTCTGCGGCCGGGCCGCGCCGTCGCCGGTGGAGGGTTCAGCCGACCGGGATGGCGCCTGTGCGGTCGCGCCGTGCAACGGCCGGTCCAAGGTCGCCACGTCGTAGAGGTCGGCGGGATCCGGGACATGGGCTGTGGCGAACGCCCGCACCGCGGCCTTGACCCCGGCGGGGTCGGACCCGGTCACCAGCGCGGAGGCCCAGGCGTCGATCAGCTCCAGATACGCCCCGGGCCCACCCGCTGCGCGCCGCTCATCGCGGGCCAGCCAGACATAGTGGGCCGCCGCCATCTCCGCGTCGAACAGGCCGAGCACGCCGTCGACCAGGCTCTCCGCCGGAACCGCCGAGCGCAGGGAACGCAGGGCGTCCGCAGTGATGTAGCGGGCCGGGCCGATCGACAGTTCCGGCTCCGCATAGCCGAGTTTGGGAAGCAGTGGCACGCCGCGCCGGGAACCGACCCACAGCACTGGCTCCGAGCCGCTGGGAACGTAGTCGATCCGACCCCCGCCCTGGCGCTGTCCGGCGGCATCCCCGGCCGCCTCCGCCGCGGCGTCCCCAGCTGCGCCCCGGCGGACGAAGCGGCCCCCGCGGCCCTCGGTGAGCATCATCATCGCGTCGATGAATGCCAGGCCGAAGCCCCGGACGATCACATCCTCGCCGGCCGGCAGCACGCTCAAATCCAGGTCCGCGGTGTAACCAGGGGGAATATAGGTCAGATCGGTGCCGGCCGTGAAATCCAGCAGCGCGGCGGCCTGCTCATCGGGGTCGACTTCGATATACCCCTGGGCCAGGACCAGTAGCTGCGCGCGCAGATCGTAGTCGGCCCGTGCGTCCGCCGGGTGGACGCGGAGCAGATATCCGCCGTCCAGTGCGGCCGCCGCGGTGACCCACCCCCGGTGCACCCGGACCCGCCAACCGGCCGGCAGTGCTGCACGGGCCCGGTCGAAGGCCCAGGCCAGGTATCCGCCCTGGACGTGGCGGGGCGCGAAACCATCACCGGGAACGTGTTCGGATGGGTCCAGATGTTCGACGATCCACTGGTCCAGGGGCGGCCCCTGCACTGCGCCGGGCCGGTCGGAGAACACGGTGATATCGGCGGCCAGGGAGTTCATCCACAGCACTCCGTCCTGATTCGAGCGCCAGATTCTGCCGCCGCCCACCGGATACGGATCGATGACCTCGATGTCCAAGCGCGGTGGGATCCCGGCCCCGGGCCGGAAACCGGCCGGGGCGGGCCCGCCCGGATCCGGCGCGGCGCGGCGGGCGGCAGCCGCCAGGGCCAGTAGCAGTCCGGTGGTCTTGGGCCCGCCGCCGACGAACACCAGCCGTGGAACCCGGGGCTCCGCCGCCTCGGCCGGTCCGCCGGGTACGTCCCCGCTCCCGTCACTCGCCCTGGCCGCGGCTGCCCGGGCCGCGAACCGTTCACGCCTCACAGCGCTACGACCCGCTGCGCGGTCACCCCGGCGGGCGCCCCGGCCAGCTGCGCGTCCGGCGCCGCGGCCTCGGGCACCGGCAGCACGCGCACGGCGAGGTCGGCGAATCCGGGCGCGGAGGCCTCGGCGGCGGGAGTGTCGAGCACGACCACGGTGGGCAGGACGCCCTGCGGCGGCCGGGGCACGATAGCCGGCCCCTTGACCGAGAACTCCCCTCCCACCGAATCGGTGCCGCTGAAATCGACGTAGCGCACCCTGTCCGCGTCGATGAACCGCCCCGAGGACTGCTCACGGATGACCGCATCCGCGTCCCAGGAAAGCCACAGCCGTTCGAGCAGCCCGTCGATCTGCGCGGCCTCGGCCCAGGCGGCGGATTCGCCCTCCGGACCCACTGCCGGGCGGCGGCCGATCAGCCGCGCCTGCGCATCCGTGGTCTGCACGGTAGGCGCCCACGCGGCCCGCCCGTGCGTGATGTAGTCCAGCGTGGCGGTCGCACCGGCCAGGTGGAAGGGCTCGGCATGGGTCACCGGAGTCTCGGGGGTGATCGTCAGATTCCGCGTGACCGGGCCCAGCCAGGCGGCCAGGGTGCCCGCGTCGAGTCCCCCGGTCGAATCGTCGGCGATGATGAGCAGCCCGGGTCCTGCCGCGTCGATCCCCTCCACCCAGTGGCGCAGATCGTGCAGGTCGACGCGCAACGGGTCGACGGTGATGCGCAGACCGTGTCCGGCGACCGAGGCGCGCGGGCGCTGCGCCGATTCGGCGGCGCCGGTGTCCGGCCGGCTGCCGGATCGGCGGTCGGTATGCGCGCTGGGCGATGTGGTGGGCGGAATGCTCATGATACGACCTCCTGGAGTTCGGTTGTGGCGGCCCGGGTCGTCGAACGCGCGGCCGTCCATTCGGCCTCGGGCCGGAAGCGGGGCAGCCCCAGATTGTCCCTGAGGGTGGTCCCGTGATAGGCGTCGCGGTAGACGCCGCGGTTCTGCAGTTCGGGAACGACCCGATCGACGAACTCGTCCAGCCCGCCGGGTGTGAGATGTGGGACGAGGATGAAACCGTCGGCCGCTCCGGCCTGCACATAGGCGTCGAGCTGTTCGGCGATGGTGGCCGGGGTGCCGACGAAGGAGTGCCTGGCCGAGACTTCGACGACCAGGTCCCTGATCGACAGGTGCCGGGCTGCGGCCAGTTCCCGCCAGGCCGCGATGGTGGGCCGCGGATCCTTGATGTGCCGGACCCGGCCCCGTGTGATGGCCGCCGGATCGACGTCCGGTTCGACGTCGGGCAGCGGCCCGTCGGGATCGTAGGCCGTCAGATCACGGCCCCACAGCTGTTCGAGGAAGGCGATGGCACCGGCCGGGCTGACCTGCTGATAGCGGATGTGGCGAGAGCGTTCCTCCGCTTCCGCGGCCGTGTCGCCGATGGCGAAGGTGACACCGGGGAATATCTTGAGCGAGCCGGGCTCGCGGCCATAGCCTGCGGCGCGCGCCCTGAGGTCTGCGACGAAGGCCGCCCCGGCTTCGATCCCGGTGTGGCGGGTGAAGACGACATCGGCGGAACCGGCGGCGAAGTCGCGCCCGGCGGGGGAATCACCCGCTTGGAAGACCACGGGGTGGCCCTGCGGCAGAGGTGGCAGGCCGAAGGTGCCCGCGATGTCGAAGAACTCGGAGCGGTGGGAGAAGGATCCATCGCCGGGCCCGATCGCTGGCACGCGGGATTCCCACAGGGTCCGGGCGGTGGAGATGAAGTCCTCGGCCCGCCGATACCGGTCCGCGTAGTCAAGGTAGCCGCCGCGGCGGAAGTTCGCCCCGGTGAAGGCGTCGTTGCTGGTCACGACGTTCCATGCGGCCCGCCCACCCGATACCAGGTCCAGCGTGCCCAGTTTGCGCGCCAGATCGTAGGGCTCGTTGTACGTCGAGGACAGGGTGCCGGCGAGCCCCAGATGTTCGGTGACCTGGGCCAGCGCCGCCAGGATCGACACCGTCTCCGGCCGGCCGACGGTGTCCAGGTCGAAGACCCGGCCCTTGTGTTCACGCAGGCGCAGGCCCTCGGCCAGGAAGAAGAAGTCGAACAGCCCCCGCTCCGCGGTCCGGGCCATATGTTCGAAGCTGTCGAATTCGATGTTGGACCCCGCAGCGGGGTCCGACCACACCGTCGTATTGTTCACGCCCGGGAAGTGCGCGGCCAGGTGCACCTGGCGCCGTGTTCGCTCTGTCATGCCGTTCTCCTTACTACTGTGGTTTCCTCATCGTGGTTCGGCGCGGATCTCACGCCGCGTTTTCCAGGTGCGCGCCCCGCCCCGGCACCGCGTCCAGCAGCCGGCGGGTCACGTCCGATTCCGGATGGGCGAACACGTGCGCGGCCGGACCCGATTCCACCAGCCGACCGTCGGCCAGCACCGCCACCGTGTCGCTGATCTGCCGGATCACCGCCAGGTCGTGGCTGATGAACACATAGCTCAGTCCGAACTCCCGCTGCAGCCCGACCAGCAGGTCCAGGATCTGGGCCTGCACCGACACGTCGAGGGCCGACACCGGTTCGTCGAGCACCAGGAGTTGCGGCTCGACGGCCAGGGCCCGTGCAATGGCCACGCGCTGGCGCTGCCCGCCGGAGACCTCGCCCGGGTGGCGGTGGCCGAAGGACTGCGGCAGCCCGACCCGGTCCAACAACTCCGTCACGCGCAGGCGCCTGCTGCGCCGGTCCCCGATCCCGAAGCCCCGCAGTGGCGCCTCGAGGGTCTGCGCGATCGTCCGCCGCGGGTCCAACGAAGCCGAGGGGTCCTGATAGACCAGCCGTGCCGCGCGGGCTCTGTCCTGTGCGGTTCTCCCCCTGGCCCCGCGCGCTCGCCGGCCGGGCGGTGCCAGTTCTTTGCCGAGTAATTCGACGCGGCCGGCGTCCCAGGACTCCAGGCCCAACAGGATGCGGGCCGTGGTGGACTTGCCAGAACCGGATTCGCCCACCAGGCCCAGCGTGCGGCCGCGGCGCAGTTCGAGCGATACCCCGTCGACGGCGCGCAGACTGCGGCCGCGCCCCGCGAACTCCTTGACCAGGCCGCTCGCGCGAACGGCGAAGTCGCCCGGCCCGGCGGCGAGGCGGCCGCGCGCCCCACCTGGCCCGCCCGGCACCGCATCCTCGGCCCCGGCGCTGTGACCGCCGCCCGCCCCTGCGGCGGCCGAGTCCGCCTGCTCCGCCACGGACCGCAACGGCGTGGGGTCGCGCAGCAGTGCGACCGAGGGCGCGGCGGCGACCAGGGCGCGAGTGTAGTCGGCTTGCGGGTCCTGCAGAACGCGGCTGGCGGGTCCGGTCTCGACGACCCTGCCCTGTTCGAGCACCGCGATCCGGTCCGCGCGGTCGGCGGCGACCCCCAAATCGTGGGTGATGAGGACCAGCCCGGCCCCCGTCGACCCGACGAGTCCGGCCAGTAGGTCGAGGACCTGTTTCTGCACGGTCACGTCCAATGCCGAGGTCGGCTCATCGGCGATGACCAGTTTGGGATCGCCGGCCAGCGCCAGGGCGATGAGCACGCGCTGGCGCTGCCCGCCGGAGAGCTCGTGCGGATAGCGGCCGAGGTGCCCGGCCGTCAGGCCGACGGATTCGAGGGAGGCGACGGTGGCCTCGGACACGGTGCTGCTGCGCCCCAACCGCCCGGTTCCGCCCCGCACCACCTGTCCCAGCTGGGAGCCGATCGTGCGCACCGGGTTGAGGCCCAGCCCGGCGTCCTGGGGCACATAGCCCATGGCGCTGCCCCGCAGCCCGCGCCAGCCGGAGTCCCCGGCACCGCGCAGGTCGTGGCCCAGGATCGTGTGCGTCCGCACGCTGACCGCGGCCGCCGGCAGCAGGCCGGCGAGCGCCTTGGCCGTGGTGGACTTGCCGGATCCCGATTCGCCGACCAGGGCCAGGGTCTCGCCCGGGGCCAGGCTCAGGTCGATTCCGGTGACGGCCGGCGCCTGTGCCGTGGGATAGGTCACGGTGAGGTCGCGCAGTTCGAACAGCGTGTTCATGATGCTCTTCCATTCTGGGTGGAGGCCCCGCGGGCCAGGACGTTCACGGACAGGACGACGATGGCGATGACCAGGCCGGGCAGCGTCGTCATCCACCAGGCGCTGGCCAGGTAGTCGCGTCCCTCGGCGACCAGCAGGCCCCATTCCGGTTGGGGCGGCGCAGCGCCGAATCCCAGGAAGGACAGCGCCGAGACCGTGAGCACGGCCGACCCGAACTCCAGGGCGGCCAGGGCCAGCACGGGGCCGACCGAATGCGGCAGGATGTGCGTGGTGAGGGTGCGCAGGGCCCCGGTTCCGTCCAGCCTGGCGGCCTCGACGAATTGGGAGCCGCGCACGCGCAGGACCTCGCCGCGGGTGATCCGGGCGAAGGACGGGATGGTGCCGGCCGCAACGGCCGCTGTCAGCGGCACGACCCCGGTGCCCAGGGCTGTCACGATGGCCAGCGACAGCAGGAGGCCGGGGATCGCCTGGAGCACATCGATCAGCCGCATGATGGCGGTGTCGGCCGTGTGCCCTGCTGTGCCGGCGATCAGGCCCAGCCCGGTTCCCACGGTGCCGCCCGCGAGCACGGCGATGAACGTGATGCTCAGCGTGCGGGCGGTGCCGTGGACCACGCGGGCGAACACATCGCGGCCCAGGTGGTCGGTGCCGAACCAGTGGGCGGGGCCCGGCGGCTGCAGGCGGTCTGCGACCGTGCCGATCAGTGGATCCCAGCCGGTGAACAGGCCGGGCGCCACGGCCCAGGCGAGCGCCAGGCCGATGACCAGTGCTGCGCCCAGCCGCAGCGGGCCAACCCGGAGCGGGCCCCGGCGTTGCAGGCCCCGGCCCCGGTGTTGTGGGCCCCGGCCCAGACCGCGCGGGACGCCGGTCCGTTCTGTGAGGGCCGCCTGCGCTGTGGACTGCGCAGGCCCGGCGGAATCCGTCTGCGCGTGTGGAGCGGTGTACGTTTCGACGCTCATACCGGTGTTACCTCCTGTGTTGGATGGGCCGCGGGGTACTCCGGCGTGGTCTGTGCGCCCGACCGGCCGTTCCGAAGGCCGCTCCGGGCGGTCCGGCGGCCGGCCGGGGTGGGACGGGTGCGGGCGTCGAAGACGGGGTAGAGCAGGTCGGTGACGAGGTTGACCACGACGAACACCGCCGCGGCCACCAGCACGATGCCCTGGACCACCGGAATGTCCTGGCCCGCCACGCTGGTCTCCACCAGGCGGCCCAGGCCGTTGCGGGTGAAGACCGTTTCGACGACGACTGCCCCACCCAGCAGCTGGCCCGTCACCAGGCCGGCCACCGACAGCAGGGACAGGCCCGCCACCGGCAGCGCATGAGTCAGCAGGAGGGTCCAGCGGCGGAGGCCGGCCGCATGGTACGTGGTGATGAACTGCTGGGCGGCCGCGGCGTCCAGGGCCTGCAGCAGGACCTGGGCGATCACCGCGCCCACGGGCAGCGCCAGGGTGAGCGCGGGCAGGATGACGCCGGCCAGTCCGTGGGCGCCCAGGGCGGGGATCCACCCCAGCCGGAAGGACACGAGCTGGAGCAGGATGAGGCCCACCCAGAACGTCGGCAGGGACACGCCCAGGCCGGGCAGTCCCGCCAGTCCGCTGCGCAGCCAGGGCCGCTTGGCGCCTGCCGCCAGCACGGCCAGGGCGATCCCGCCGGTCACCGCGAGCACCAGGGTGGCACCCGCCAGTTGCAGAGTCGAGGGCAGGACCTGTCCGATCGCCTGGGCGACCGGCTGGCCACTGGCATAGGACAGCCCCAGATCACCGCGGAACAGACCGGCCATACTCTCCAGGTACTGTGCCCACAGGGGTCGGTCCAGCCCGTACTGGGCGCGGATCGCGTCGATCTGCTCCGGCGTGGCCGCGCTGGCGCCGGCGGCGCCCAACAGGATCTGGATCGGATCACCCGGCAGAGCGGACAGGATGAGGAAGGTCAGGGTGTAGGCGGCCCACAGCACGATCACGCCGTGGCCGAGTCGTCTGAGCACATAGGCCATCGTTCTCATTCCCCCTCCCCTGCCCGGCCCGCCAGCCAGGTGTCGTAGAGCTGGAACCTGCTCGAGGCCTCGTAGTGGAAGCCGCGGACCTGCGGCGCCAGCGCCATGACGGTCGACAGCTCGACCAGCGGCACTGCGAAGCCGCCCTTGACCAATTCGTCGCCGGCCCGGCCCAGCAGCGCATAGCGTTCGGCCGGGTCCACGGTGGCGGTCGACCGGTCGAACAGCTCGTCGATGCCGTCGCGGTGCTTACCGGTCTGGTTCTGCGCATCCACGGCGTAGACGCTGCGCAGGATGTCCGGATCGGCCCTGGTCAGGTTGGCGAACAGCAGATCCAGTTCCCCCGCCTGTTTGAGCGCAGTCTGCTGTGTCGACGTCACCCGCTTCAGTTCCAGTTCGATGCCGATGCCGCGCAGTTGTTGGGCGATGAGTTCGAGGAAGGGCGCATTCTGCCAGTAGGGCAGTTCCACCCGCAGGGGCCGGCCGTCCTTGACCCGGATATCGGAGCCCGCCCGCAGGTGCCAGCCCGCCTGGTCCAGGAGGCGCTTGGCGCCGGCCGGGTCGTAGGACAGGGTTCCTGCACGGTTCCGGTACCCGGGGGTGGACGCGGCCAGGGCCGAGGTCGCCTCGGACTGTTCGCGCGACAGCAGTGCCCGCAGCTCGGGCCGGTCGATGCCCTGCCCCAGTGCTCGCCTCACCCGGGCGTCGGCGAAGATCGGCGAGGCCGTGTTGACATAGAAGGAGTACACGACGCCGGGATTGGGCCGCGCTGCCAGTTGGAAGTTCGAGGCCTGCAGCAGTTCCTCGTTCTGCGGCTGGACGGATTGGTCCACGTCGATGTCGCCGGACGACAGGCTGCCGGTGCGCACCGATGCCTCCGCGACGTTCTGGAAGTCCAGGGCCGCCAAGTATGCGGGACCGCGGTGCCGGGGCAGGCTCGACGGCCACGCGTAGTCGGCGAAGCGCGTGAGTCGGGCCCCGGAGCCGGGGGTGTAGCCATCCAGTTCGAACGGGCCGGTGCCCACTAGACCGCCGGTGCAGCGCTGTTCGGGTGTGAGTTTCCATGTCGCGGGGGCGTAGAAGCCCAGGCTCATGGTCGAGGTCGCCTGGAGGAACTGCGCATTGGGCTCTTTGAAGGCGATCCGCACGGTGTGCGCGTCGGGCGTGCTGATGGATTTCAAACCCGCCAGGTACGTCGAGGCCAGTTGGGCCTTGGCGCCCAGTGCGGCGATGCCGGAGAAGTTCTGTTTGACGCTCTGCGCGGTGAACGGCGTGCCGTCGTGGAATTTCACGCCGTGGCGGAGTTTGAAGGTGTAGGTCCGCGCATCCTCGCCGACCGTCCAGGAGGTGGCCAGCCAGGGTTTGATCGCGCCGGTCTTCGGATCCTGGTCGGTCAGGGAGTCGGTCATCTGCCTGCTGATGTTCAGGGCGTTGTTCGTGCCGTTCTGCTGGCCGTCGATGCACTTGGGGTCGTTGTCGTAGGCCAGGCGCAGGGTTCCGCCCCGGGCCGGGGTGGAAGCGCCGGGGCCCGCGGCCGTCTGCGGATCGGCTCCGCAGCCGCTCAGCGCCATGGCCGCCGCGAGCCCCAGAGCGATCAGACTCCGGGCTGCGGGACTGGAGCGGCCGGCGGGGCCGCTCCGCTCGGAGGAGGACCGTCTGTCGGGTTCCGACCGGGATGGAAACCGGGATGGAAGGGGCAGGGGGCTGGACATGCCTGGGCTCCTGTGCTGTCCGGCTCAGGACGCGGCGTCGCGGCAGGCCGGACCCGTCCTCCGGGGTGCGGGCACGGGCACCGGGGCGCCATGGGCGCACGGGGGCCCGGACGCCGGCGGCATCCGGTGAGGACATGGGTTCGGATCTGCTCGGACGCGAGGGTCCGCGAGCGTGGTGACGTCGGGTCGGCAGCAGGGCCGCGGCGGGTTTCCAGGTGCACCGCCGGGACTCCGGGGTGTTGTCGCGAATCCTGGCGGGTCTGCTGTGGTGTACGACGTCGGGGATAGCGGATGAGGGCCGCCGTGGGGCGGGGCTCAACCGCGAGGGGTCAACGGATCACATACATCCGTCGACGCCGGCACGGGCACGACAATCGAGGGCTTCAAACCTGGTTGCAAGTGCCCAGACCTGAGAGTTCCTGAATGCCGTCGTCATATTCTTCCTGCCGTTGAAGTCGTGGCCCTCACATTACCCCGGCGGGAAGGCGCCCTTCAAACCGGATTGCCGATTATGACGGCCGGAGTCGCTCCGGTCTCCGGCACATCCCACATACGTTGTGCGCCTCCCACATACGCTGCACAGGCGTGCGGCGGGCCGGCGCTCAGGCCAGGTGGCGCAGCAGACCGACGGCCAGGCAGATCATGATGACGCCGGATCCCAGGTCCATCCAGCGCAGGGCACCCGGCCTGCGGGCGAACAGGCGACCCAGCAGCTTGGCCGCGAACCCCAGAACGGTGAACCAGGCGGCCGAGGCCCCCAGCACCCCGAGGGCGAAAATCCACCGCTGCTCGCCGTAGTTCGCCGACATCGAGCCCAGAATGACGACCACATCGAGGATCGCCTGCGGGTTGAGCCAGGTGAAGGCCAGCAGGGTCACAATCGCGGTGAGCATCGCATGGCGGCCGGTCTGTGCGGGATTCGCCCGCCCGTCGTGCGCACGACCGGTATGGGCACCTCCGGCTTCCGCACCACCGTGCGCCGCACGATCCTCGCGCAGCCCGCCGAGGTGCCCGGCGGCGGACGGCGCACCGGCGCCCACGGTCGCCGGTGCAGCCGCGGCGAAGACGACCTCGCGCTCGGTGTGGGCCGCGGGGTCTGCGGAGCGGGGCCGGAAGAAGTGCCAGACATTCAGGCCGCCGTAGCAGACCAGGAAGGCCACGCCGATCAGCGTCATGACCGTGAGCACGGAGGGGAAGGCCGTGACCAGGCGGCCCATCCCGGCCACGCCGACGATCGTCAGCAGGATGTCGGAGAGGAATCCGACGATGAGCAGCGGCAGCATGTGCGCGCCCGATGCGCCGTGCTTGATGAGGAACATCGTCTGCGCGCCGACGGCGGCGAACAGTGCGATACCAGCGAAGAATCCGGTCAGGGCGACGCTCATGACCACTACCTCCCAACGAGAAGACGAGGGGAACCGGGGATGCCCGGCCCAACGGATTCCACGCTAGGCCGCCACCCGAATGAAGCAAAGCAACGAATTCTTTCCCTCCCTAAGATATTCTTATCATCAAGGATCACACAGCCTTCTGACCTGGGATAACACAACCAATACCGGAGTCAGCACACAGAATCAGTGGGGGATCTCATATGGCCACTCTCAACGACCTGTCGACCGCTGCCCTGCGGACCTTCGCCACGATCGTCGACCTGGGCACGATCGAGGCCGCCGCACACCGTCTGGGCGTCACCGCCTCCGCCGTGTCCCAGCGGCTCAAGGCGCTGGAGACCCAAGCGGGCACCGTCCTCCTGCTGCGCACCAAACCGGTCGAGCCGACACAGGTGGGCAGGATCATCTACCGGCTGGCCAGGCAATACCAGGTCGCGATGCACGATGCCCAGGAAGCGCTGGACCGACGCACCCGGGTGCGCGACTTCACCCGCGTCACCCTGGTCGTCACCGCCGACGCCCTGGCCACCTGGATCACCACCGCGCTGGAGGGCGTGGCAGGCGAACACAAACTGCTGCTGAGCATCATCCGCGAGGACGAATCGCGCGCGGCCACCCTGGTGCGCGACGGCACCGCAATGGCAGCCGTGAGCGCCAGCCCGGAACCCGCCCCGGGTATCAGCGTGACCGAGCTGGGCACCTGGCGCTATTGGGCGGTGGCACACCCACAGTTCGTCCGACGCTATTTCCCGTCCGGAATGGACAGGCGCGCAGTCGGCAGGGCGCCCCTGCTGCGCTATGACGATGACGACCGGATGCCCGTGGATCTAATCGCCCGAACCGTGGGCCCCGGGACCAATCCGCCGACCCACTTCCTGCCGGAATCGCGCCAGATGGTGCTGGCGTGCGCCAGGCAATTGGGTTGGACCATGGTCTCGCGCGAGCTGCGCGCCCTGGTCCCCGGGGCCGCCGGCCTGGTCCCCGTGCCGGGCACCGAACCGGTCGACGTCCGCCTGTACTGGCAGCAGTGGGCCATGTCATCGCCCACCCTCGACGCGATCCAGCAGGCCGTCGGCGCTGCCGCCCGCCGCGCCTCGTCGACACCCGGCGCCCGGTGGTGAACCGGGCCGACGCCCTGCCGTGACAGAATGCGAAACGCGCAGGGCCCGACCGCGTCACGCCACATAGACTCGGAGGCATGCGAGCCGTATACATCACCTCCGCCGGCGCCACGCCGACCGTCGAGGACATCCCCTCCCCCGCCCTGCCCGCCGACGGCGTCATCCTCGACGTCGAGGCGACCGGGCTGTGCCGCTCGGACTGGCACGCCTGGTCAGGCCACGACGACACCGTGCACTTCCCGCACGTGCCCGGCCACGAGATGGTCGGCCGGATCGCCGCGGTCGGGCCCGAGGTGAAGAACTGGTCCGTGGGCCAGCGCGTCACCACGCCCTTCGTCTGCGGCTGCGGCCGGTGCGAGCTGTGCCTGGGCGGCAACGCCCAGGTCTGCCCCACCCAGACCCAGCCCGGTTTCACCCACTTCGGCTCCTGGGCCCAGCAGGTGGCCCTGCACGCGGCCGACGCGAACCTCGTCGCCGTGCCCGAAACCCTGCCGGCGGAGGCCGCGGTGCCCCTGGGCTGCCGCTTCGCCACCAGCTACCACGGACTGAAGAACCGCGCCCGGCTGCGAGCCGGCGAGATCGTCGCCGTCTTCGGCTGCGGCGGCGTGGGACTGTCCGCGGTGATGATCGCCGCGGCCCTGGACGCCCACGTGATCGGCGTGGACATCAGCGATGACGCACTGGCGCTGGCCCGCGAACACGGCGCCGAGGCCGTGGTCAACACCCGCGGCATGTCCGTCGACGAGGCCGCCGCGGCCGTGGCAGCCGCCGCCGGGGACGTGGCTGCGGCGAACGGGCTGACCGGGGTGGGCACGACCTCGGGCCCGGCCGTGACCGTCGAGGCGCTGGGCCTGCCGGCCACAATGAACGCGGCGCTGAAGTCCCTGGCCCCGCTGGGCCGGCACGTGCAGATCGGGCTGCTCGCCGAATCCCCCGTGACCGAGGTCCCGCAGGTCATCGGCAAGGAGATCGCGTTCTTCGGCTCCCACGGGATCGCCGCTGCGGGCTACCCCGAGCTCATGGCCCTGGTCGAATCCGGCCGGCTGCGGCCCCAGGACCTGGTGACCCGCACGATCGATCTGGAACGGGCCTGCACCGAGGTCGTCGAATTGAGCAACGGTTCGACCCCTGGCATCACGATCATCCGTCCCTGAACCGAGGGCCCCGGCCCCGGACACACAATGAGCAGGCGCTTTGGTCTGGGTCTCGCAAGAGAATCAGACCAAAGCGCCTGCTCATTCGGGTTGAGTCCCGGGTGACTCAGGAAGCCTGGTGCTTCAGGTGCTCCCTGCGGACCAGACGGACGATGACGCGGATGATCATGAGCGCCAACAGCAGCATGCCGACGTAGCCGTTGAGCTGGTAGACGATGTTGACCAGCGTGGAGAAGTCGAAGGACATGCCGATGAACATGCCCACGATCGCCAGCACGATGGTCGTAATCTTGAACGAGCCGGTGCCGTCGGTGGTGAACCTGGAGCTGACGGTCCACAGCATCGGCACGGCGGTCGTGTAGATGCCGGCGAGGATCATCACGGAGATGATCGCGGCGATCGCCGGGCTCAGCTGCCGGGCCAGGACCAGCATGGGGATCTGCGCATCCCAGGTCTGGGCCAGGTTCGCCAGCAGGCCCAGTCCCACGACGATGCAGGTCGCAGCGAAGAAGAACCCGCCGAGGGCACCGCCCCAGACGGCCTCCTTGCGCACCTTGGCGGTCTTGCCCAGGGCAGCCAGGAAGGGCACGGTGGCCAACATGTTGTAGCCCACGTAGCTGAAGCCGGCCATGAACCAGTTCGAGGCCGCCGCCTTGACCTCCAGGGTCGGCAGCAGGGTGTCCGATTCCTTGATCCCGCCGGGGTTCTGGATGATCCCGACGATGCCCAGGATGATCGCGACGATGACGATGAGCGGTCCGATCTTGCCGATGATGTCGACCAGCCGGTTGAGGCCGAACCAGGCGGTGACGATGACCAGCAGGGTCATGCCCACACCGCCCACCCAGGGCGAGACGCCGTACTGTTCGTTCGCGGTCGCCGCGGCGCCTGCGATCATGACGGTGAAGATCAGGAAGATGAATACGATCGTGAAGTAGTCGAAGAACGTGCCCAGGGCGCGGCCGCCGTAGTAGTGGAAGATCTTGCCGGGGCGCTCGAACCGCTCCCGCTGACCGGTGGTGAACAGTTCGACCATGATGAAGACGAACAGCACCATGACCAGCAGACCGGAACCGAAGACGCCCCAGCGACCATAGGCGGTGAAGTACTGGAAGATCTCCTGGCCGGTGGCGAAGCCCGAACCGATGAGGAATGCGAGGATCGCGCCCGCATAGGTCAGGATGCGACCGGTGGTCGATCCGGTGCCGGTGTGCGTTTGGCCGCCGGTGGACGCGGCGGTACTACTGCTCATGGTGGCGTGTGCTCCTTGGGGTGTGTCTACGGGGTCGTGCTGCGGGTCTGACGGTGGATGGACTCACCCTCCACCGTCGGGGATTGACGAACACCTCAGATTAGTCGCCCCTGCACACAGTCCACACCCACGTCCGCATAGTGATACGACCGTACGGCGGGTGCACCACGGAATCCCCGCCGGGTGAAACCGCTCAGTCGATCAGACGGGCCGCGACGACCGTCCGGGCGGGCTTGCCCTGGACCACCGGCAGCTGGACCAGCAGCTGGCCTGCCGGCGTGTCCAGGGCGGTGCCGCGGGAACCGCCCGGACTGCGTTCGAGTGCCAGCGTGTAATCGCCCAGCCGGCTGATCGACAGGCCCTCGAGCTCTTGGACCACGGGCAGGCCGCGGGCTTCGGCATCGGCCGCTGGCCCCCGCAGTTCGGGACCATAGGGCTCGGGTGCCCCCGTCCCCCAGGCGCGCACGACCTCCTGGGTCGTCTCCTGCGGGCCGGTCTCCGTTTCGACCATGAAGGGCACTGACTCACCGCTTTCCACGATGGCGCGCACGGCCTCGGCGACGAAAACCGGATCGGCGGCACCGTCGTAGACCCAGCGCTTGCCCAGCACGGAGTGCTGCATGGTGCCGAGCAGGGAATTCTCCGCCCCGTCCAGGGGCGCATCCCGGTAGGACAGCGGGATCTGCAGCAACGGCAGGGACTCCTCACCGGCTGCCTCGGCCAGCACGGCGCGCCACCCGTTGGGGACCATGCGGACCAGCAGAACCTCGGCGCCCACCTCACCTGCAGGATCGTCGAAACGATAGCTGCCGACCTTGACCAACGAGGTGTCCTCGCCCAACTGCGCCCACGGCTGGTAGGGCAGCCACTCGGCGATGAGTTCGAGTTTGCCCGGCTGGAGTTCGGCCTGATGGATGATTGCCACTGCGTGCTCCTTTGCGTTGCGGTATCCCGGGGCGTGGGCCCCGCTCACGGCCCCCGGTGATCGAATCGTGCTGGTGCTCTTCTGGATCAGGCCTTGCGGGTCCCCGGGATCCACTCCCCGTCCTCGGTGACGGTGTAATCGGCGAAGATCGCCGGCGCCTGCTCACGCATGATACGCGCCACCCGGTCGAAGACCAGCCGGATCTCCTCTTCAGCGCCCTTGGCCGTGCGCATCTCGATGACGTGTCGCAGGGTCCGCAGATTCGCAGTCCACACGATCCCGGTGGCCAGGCCCTCCGGGGCGAACCGGCGCATAAAGGACGTCATGTGCTTCTTGTGTGAGAACTTCTGGCCCTCTGAGTCGAGTCCGAAGTGTTCGGCCATCCACTTCTGGTGCTCCTCCATCTGATCGAGCAGCTTAAGTGAGCGCTCCATCAGCTCCGAGTCCTGACGCGCCCATTCCGGGAACCACAGGGGGATGTCGTCGAGGCGCACATAGCGCAAGGACTCCTGGCTGAACGCGGAGCCGGCACGGTGGCGGATCAGCTCATGCGTGAAAACCCGCGAGACGTTGTGGAAGATGAAGGTGAAGTTCGCATGTTCGAGGACGGAGCCGTGCTGGCTGCCAATCACATTGCCCAGGTAAGCGGTCGAATCCGTGCGCACGCGCGAGACGTTCTTGTTCAGTCCGGGCTCCCACGAGCGGTAGCACATGCGTCCGGCGAACTCGACCAGGTCCTCGGCATCGGGGCTGTCCTGTTCGGCGACCCGGTCGGACCAGCTGGAACCGGAGACCTCACCCAGATATGCGTTGACCGCGTCCCAGTCCAGCTGGGGTTGGGCGATGAGTTCGACGGACGGTTCGACCTGGCGCACGGAAGCTCCTTGGAAGACGGGTGCGGACCTGACAAGCATAGTAGGACGCATCCGTGCGGAGACAGCCGGGTTCAGCTGGTGGAACCCGTCACCGGTACTGCGGCCGACATACCCGCCCGGCCGGCGGGGACCTCGGCGGCGGTGGAGGTCGTGCGCCGCAGCTGCGGCCGGCGCCAGCCGGTGCACCAGCGCCACAGGTACTCCACCGGTCCCATCCGGAAGCGGCGGAGCCAGGCGGTCGACCAGGCCCACTGGGCCAGGAAGACCACGCCGGCGAACAGCAGCGCCACCCGCCAGGCAACGGTACCGGCAGCGGCGGACATCTGCTCGGCCGGCCGGCCCGCCGAGCTTGCACCGATGCCGAACTCGCCGGTGAAGGCCAGGGAGAAGAGCAGGATCAACAGGGTCGCGCTGAGATAGTTCGTGCACGCCATCCGGCCCAGCGGAGCGAAAACCGCCACCAGCGGGCGGCGGACCGGGGTGGAGAGCAGGAAGATGAAGGCCGCGACATAGGTGGCGGCCATGAGCAGGCCCAGGCCCGCGGACAGGCGCGTGTCGGCCAGGCGTTCCAGCGCGGTGGTCTGGGCGAAGACCAACAGGGTCAACGAGGCGCCGACGATCGCAGTACTGCCGGCCGTCCAGCCGGCCCGCGGGCACGCCTCGATGCGCTGGGCCAGGCCGCGCACCCCGGCCAGGGCGCCCAGCAGGAACAGCCCGGGAATCAGTGCCAGTCCCCCGCCGAGGAACACCCCGGCGACCAGGAGGAACACCCCGGCCAGCCCCAGACAGCCATCCGTCCAGGTGCGCGCCCTGGCGGTGGCCCGCGGCAGCCGGCTGATCGGCACCAGCAGGACCAGGCCGTCCAGGGCGTAGGGCAGCAGGGCCTCGCCGGGTTGGAACAGCTGGTGGACAGAGCCCAACACCGCCAGGAAGAGCATCCGTCGCAGCAACTGCGCCCCCGTGTAGCCGCGGCGCCACATTATGCCGAAGCCCACCCCGAACAGCAGGCTGAAGATGGGGAAGAACCGGTTCTGCACGAAGTCCTGGAGCCAGCCGTAGGCGGGCAGGACTGTGCCCGAGGTGTCGATGACGGGCAGGTGCAGCAGCGGACCGATGTTGACCAGCAGGATCCCCACGAGGGCGAACCCGCGGATCGCATCCAGACCGTCGAGCCTGGCGGTGGGCGAGTCATCCCGGCCGGTGGGAGCGGGTGCGGGCTGTCTGAGATCCATACCCTCCACCCTAGGAATCCGAGGGCTCCTACGGAATGCGGTGCGCACCCGTGCCCGGGTGGGGTTTTCCCCTCCTCCGTCTGGAGGAGGGGCGGGGTCGGCTCAGGGCACCCGGTGGGTCCAGGCCTCGGTGCCGAACTTCGTCTCCACCAGTTCCAGAGCCCGGTCCAGTTCCGCCTGGGTGACCTCGCCGATCCGGGCGTTCGTCAGGCCGATGAAGGCCCGCTGCATCGCGGCGATGACCTCCTGACGGGGCACACCGGTCTGACGACGCAGCGGGTCGACCCGCTTCTTGGCCGAGCGAATCCCCTTATCGGAGAGCTTCGCCTTGCCCACGCGCAGCACCTCGGACATCTTGTCCGCGTCGATGTCATAGCTCATCGTGTCGTGATGGAGCAGCGGCCCGTCGGTCAGACGCCGCTGCGCGGCCCCTCCGATCTTGCCGTGGTCGGAGGAGATGTCGTTGATCGGCACGTAGAAGGCGTTCACCCCCAGGTCCCGCAGCCCCTGCAGCACCCAGGTGTCCAGATACTTGTAGCTCTCCTCGTAGTCAAGACCCGCGACCAGGGATCCAGGGGCGTACATGGAGAAGGTCACGCAGTTCCCGCCCTCCATGAACATGGCGCCGCCGCCGGAGATCCGCCGGACCACCTCGACGCCGTACTTGTCCACGCCGGCCTGATCGACCTCGTTGACATAGGACTGGAACGCCCCGATCACGGTGGCGGTGTCCTCCCACTCCCAGAACCGCACGGTGGGGTTGCGGCGGCCGGCCGCGACCTCTTCGAGCAGTACCTGGTCCAGGGCCACATTGTGGCGGGTGGGGCGGACCACGTCGTGGATGAAATCCCAGTCGTGATCGTAGAACTCCGTGGCGCCCGCCATCCCCCGCTTGAGCGCCCAGGCCACGTCCGCGGCGGAGAAGCCGTGCAGGGCGGGTGCCGACATGCCCGCCTCACGGGCGGCCCCGGCCAGGGCCCGGTCGATGCGCTCGATGATCTGGGCGCGGTCGTCGGTGGTGGCCACGCCGAGCAGCGCCGGGGCGATCGCGAAGTAGCCCTCTTCCGGTTCGATGAAGAAGTCCCCGGAGAGCTGGAGTGCACTCAGCACCCCGTCGGTGAGGGTGCCGTCCAGGACGATCAGCTTGCCGCCGGGGACCTTGCGTTCGGAATGGAAGTCACGATTCTCTGAGCTCATAAGCCCAGCCTAACGCGTACCCTGGCGCCGATGACCCGGCTACTCCCTGGTCAGCTGCCGCCAGAGGAAGCGATAGGTCAGCGCGCGGGTCTCGGCGGCCTGGCGGTTGTCCGCGGCTGCGGAATGGCCACCGGCGGTGTCCTCGAAGAACCAGACCCGATCCGCGACCTCCTCCCAGTCCTCCATCTTCGCCGCCATCTTGCGCGCCTGCACCGGGCCCACCCGGTCGTCCGAGGTGGCAGTCCAGAACAGCACAGGCGGATAGTCCTGTGCCGCGCGCCGCTGGGAGTCGATCAGCTGGTACGGCGAGAAGGTCTTGATGAAGTCCCAGTCGTCCGTGTCCGGATCACCGTATTCGGCGATCCAGGAGGCACCGGCGGACAGCTTCGTATAGCGGCGCATGTCCAGCAGCGGCACCCCACAGCTGATCGCCCCGAAAAGCTCGGGGTACTGCGTGAGCATATTGCCCACCAACAGGCCACCATTGGAGCCGCCCGCACAGGCCAGATGTGAGGGGGTCGTCACGCCACGGTCGACCAGGTCGCGGGCCACCGCGGCGTAGTCCTCATAGGCGCGGTGCCGGTTCTCGCGCAGCGCCGCGGTGTGCCAGGTGGGGCCGTATTCGCCGCCGCCGCGAATGTTGGCGACCACGTAGACGCCGCGCCGACCGGTCGGCAGGGTGCCACCGGCCCCGGTTCCGACCGGATCAGTCCCCGCGGCCGAGGCGCCGGTTGCCGGAGCCGGCCCCGTCGCCTCGGCCCGGCCGGGGTTGGGCCCGGTCGTCCGGGTCAGCCAGCCCAGGCCGATGGTGGGCGCGTAGCCGGGCAGGCGGGAGAGCTCGAAGCCGCCGTAGCCGTCCTGGTAGACGGGGTTGAGGCCGTCGAGTTCCATGTCCGCCGGTGCCACCTGGAAGTAGGGCACACGGGTGCCGTCGGCGCTCGTGGCGAAGTGCTGGGTGACGGCGAAACCCGTCGCATCGAACAGTTCGGGCCCATTCTTGATCCGTACGGGCTCCGTGGCCGAGGTCCCCCTGATGCGCGCCGCCGCACGCACCTGTGGACTGGGCTCCGGGGCCAGGGACTGCGCAGTGGCCGGCTCATGGGGACCGGCCGGCACATCCAGGATCGTCCCGCGCATGAGCGTGGTGGGGGTGAGGAAACCGGAGACGGTCATCCAGAAGTCGTCGGCCGACTCATGGTGCTCATCGTCGGGATCTACCGCGGCGACGGACACCGTGTGATTGGCGGGCACGCCAGGCAGATCGCGGGTGGTGAAGCCGTGGCCCAGGTCGACCACGCGCACGACGGACTGCACATCGCGCAGCAGGCCCAACAGCATGTAATTGCGGGTGATCGACCAACCCTGCAGGCTGGTGTGCTCGTCCGGGGTGAAGAGGATCCGCACCGAGGTATCGCCCGCGGTGAAGGCCGCGAGTTCGGCCACTGCCAATCCGCCGGCCGGTACCTCGCCCCAGTCGGTGCGCGGACGCAGCAGGAGCAGTTCGCGGTCGACGTCGACGGATACGTCGGTGGGCACGTCGATGGTGGTCCACGGGACGTCGGGGCGGCCGGAGGGGTCGTTCGCCCCGCCGGCGGGGGCTTCGGGCGCGTCGAGTGCTGCGAGGAAGTCCGGCAGGGGCACGAACTTCAGGCGGGTGTTGAAGAAGTCCAGGACCTCGACGACGAACACCCGCTCGAAACCGCGGGTGTGGTCCACGGCGATGGAGATCTCCAGTTCGTCCAGCGGCACGGCCGCCACCTCGCGCGCCAGTGCCGGGTCCTGGCCGCGCTGCAGCACCCGCGCCGATGCCGGATAGGACGATTCGGTCATGGAGCCGGGGCCGAAGTCGGTGGCCACCAGCAGTTTGTCAGGTGTCAGCCAGCTTGCCTGGGCCTTGGCCGTCGGCAGCACGAAGCCGCCGTCCTCGGGGGCGAGGAATTCGCCGGTCCCCAGGTCGAATTCGCGGATCGTGTGCGCGTCCCCGCCGTCGGGGCTCAAGAAGATCAGCGCCCGGTCGTAATCGGGCCGGCGCAGGCGGGAGCCGTGGAACACCCAGTCGATCCCGTCGGCTGCGGCCAGGGCGTCGACGTCGAGCAGGACCTCCCAGTCCGGGGAATCGCTCAAATATTCGTCCCAGGTGGTGCGCCGCCAGATCCCACGCGGATGCGCCGCATCGCGCCAGAAGTTGTAGTAGTGGTCCCCGATCTTGGACACCCCGGGAATCCGGTCCTCGGAGTCCAGAGCGGTGTGGATGGCCGCGGCGGTCGCGTCGAAGTCGGCATCGCAGAAGTCCGCGCGGGTGCGGGTGTTCTGCCCCTGCACCCAGTCCAGGGCGTCCTTGCCGTGGATGTCCTCAAGCCACAGGAACGGATCGTCGGTCACTGTTCTTCTCCTCGTCTATGTCCATATACGAAAGCGTCCACTACTTGACGAAATGTCGAAAAATCGGCGATTGCGCCGGAAATTCGACATTTCGTCAAGTAGTGGACGGGTGGGGCCGGTGGTGGCTCAGGCGAGCTGGACCATCCAGCCCTCGGGGGCCTCGGCGCGGCCGTACTGGATGTCCAGCAGGGCCTTGCGCAGCGCCATGGTCTTCTCGCCGGGCTCACTGCCCATCTCGACGGTGAAGTCGGTGGACTTCAGCGCGCCGATCGGGGTGATGACGGCGGCGGTGCCACAGGCGAAGGCCTCGACGATCTCGCCGGCGGCGGCGCGCTCGCGCCATTCGTCGACGGTGATGAGGCGCTCCTCCGGGGTCAGGCCCAGGCGCGGAGCCAGGTCCAGCAGCGAGCGGCGGGTCACGCCGTCGAGGATCGTATCGGACACCGGCGGGGTGACGAGCTTGTCATCGGAGGTGACCAGCATGAGGTTCATGCCGCCCAGTTCCTCCAGGTACTTCGATTCCGCGGCGTCGGTGAACATCACCTGGGCGCAGCCCTGTTCCTTGGCCTCGATCATCGCGCGGGTGGAGGCGGCGTAGTTGCCGCCCGTCTTCGCGAAGCCGGTGCCACCGGAGCCGGTGCGCTTGAGTTCATTGGACAGCCAGATGTCCACCGGCTTCACGCCGCCGGAGAAGTAGGCGCCCGAGGGGCTGGCGATGACGTAGTAGTCCGCCTGCTCCGTGGGACGCAGGCCCAGGAAGTACTCCGCGGAGAACGTGAACGGGCGCAGGTACAGGCTGACCTCGTCCGATTCGTCCTTCGGCATGGGCACCCAGTCCTTGTCCTGGGCGACCAGGGCCTTGAGGGACTCGACGAAGTCCTCTTCGCTCATCTCCGGCAGGGCCATGCGCACGGCGGACTTGTTCATGCGGGCGGCGTTGCGGTCGGGACGGAAGGTCCAGATCGTGCCGTCTGCGTGCTTGTATGCCTTGAGGCCCTCGAAGATCTCCTGCGCGTAGTGCAGGACCGCCGCGGCGGGATTCAACGGGATCGGACCGAAGGGAACGACCTCACGGCCGTGCCAGCCCTGTTCGTCCGTGTAGCGGATGTGCGCCATGTGGTCGGTGAATTCCACGCCGAACGCCGGCTTCTGCAGCAGCAGGTCGCGGATTTCAGCGGGGCGGGGCTGAGGATTCTTGTTCACCTCAAAATTAGACATAACAGCTTTCTCTCTCACGAGATGGTCAGAACGCCGGAATGGCGTACTTCAGTTTATCGCCTCAGCCTATCCGTGCGGCGATCGCATCGCCGATCTCGCTGGTCGAGCGCTGCGCGGTACCGCGCTCGGCGAGGTCGGCCTCGGCTGCGGTGCGGATCGCCTTGGCGACGACCTCCAGGCCCAGGTTCTCGGCCATGAGGGCGCCCGACAGGATGGCTGCCGTCGGGTCCGCGATCCCCTGACCCGCGATGTCCGGCGCGGATCCGTGGATGGGTTCGAACAGGCTGGGGCCGGTTCCGGACACATTGAGGTTGCCCGAGGCCGCCAGGCCGATTCCGCCGGTGACGGCGGCTGCCAGGTCGGTGACGATGTCGCCGAACAGATTGTCGGTGACGATCACATCGTACTGGGCCGGGTCGGTCACCAGGTAGATCATGGCGGCGTCCGTGTGCTGATAGTTCACGGCCACGTCCGGGTAGTCCGGGGCAACGGATTCGACAACGCGGCGCCACAGGTGCCCGGCGTGGACCATGACATTGTGCTTGTGCAGGTAGGTCAGCTTCTTGCGGCGCTTGTTCGCCTGTTCGAAGGCGAAGCGCACTGTCCGCTCGATGCCGTACCAGGTGTTCACGGACACCTCGGTGGCGACTTCGTGGACGGTGTCGGTGCGCATCGAACCGCCCTGGCCCACATAGGCGCCCTCGGTGCCCTCGCGGACGACGACGAAGTCGATCTCGCCCGGGTTGGCCAGCGGGCTGGTGGTGCCGGGGAAGAACTTCGAGGGCCGCAGGTTGACCCCGTGGTCCAAGCCGAAGCGCATCTTGAGGATGATGCCGCGCTCCAACACACCGGACGGAGTGGTGGGATCACCGCAGGCGCCGAAGTAGATCGCATCGAAGCCCTTGAGCTCTTCGAGTTCCGCATCGGTCAGGGTCTCGCCGGTCTCGTGCCAGCGCTTGGCCGAGGCCTCGAACAGCTTGGTGTCCAGCGTGGTGTCGTCACCGGCTGCCGCAATGGCGCGGTTGAGGACCTTGAGGCCCTCGGCGATGACTTCCGGTCCGATGCCGTCTCCGGGCATCACTGCGATCTTGAAAGTGCTCATGGGGCAAGTCTAGAAGCAGCGTCTCATTATGCGTCTCAATGTCTCATATGGTGGCAAGTGAGCAAGGCGCCGTTAGAACTGGCCCGCCGAGGGCTACGCCGCAACCGACTCTCCAACGCGCGCCAGGACAGCACGCCCGCTCTTCTTCACCTTGATCCGCCAACCACAGCCTTCCCCTTCGTAGGTAGCGGGAAGCCGCACAAGAACAGGTGCTCCCACAGGCATCTCGTCCAGAGCGCACATGAACAAGGTGCACGTACCCTGCTCCGCGATCCGGTCCAGAGGAACCCTGACGACAAAGCCCGGATCGCCCTTCCGGGTCCCCGGCCTAGACTTTTTTCGCTCCACCGACCGCGCGGAATGGACCGGGCGCGCAGTATCGGTCTGCACGATGACCGCCACATCTCCGGGTACCGTTGACCTGCCGAGGAGAGAACGCAACCCCATCGTGGCCCCCAAAGTGCCGGACCCGGTGGCCAATGCGCGCAGGGTACGGGCAACTGCCGCGAGCTTCCGCCGGTTCGATGCGGCCGGGTCGGCGCCGGACAACCCGATGGAAGCGCTCACGTGCAAAGTCAACCCGGTTGCGTCCGCAGACACCTTGTGCACTGTGAAATCGGGCTTGATCAACTGCTCGAGCTTGGCCAACCGGTCCAGGCGTCGCCGGTTCCCCTGCACCAGGGCCACAATGCGCTCAGCTTGCAGTGGGGTGAACCGTTGTGACCACACCGGGGCCGCAACGCCGAAGTCCCACTTCACCAATTCTCCAAGGGCCACCAGGGAGGCTGCTGCCGCCTTCGCCCACATGCGCTGGTCCCCGGGGCTGCTCTGCAACCAGTGCACGCTGTCAAAACGCCGCAGAATCTTGGTCCGCACAAGTTCACCGATCAGGTCCTCGACCCGGTCCGAGGACCCAACGAGGTTGTGCCCGATCGACACAACCGACTTCATGTATTCAAACGGGTCCGCTCGGCGCGACGAGATATGGCCGGAAGCCTCATGCCTGACCGCGATGTAAAGAGGCTTGCCTCCGGCGAATACGATGCGATCGGACTGCGCATAGACCTGGGACATGAAGATCCCGTCTTCCAGGCGAACAGCACCCTCGGCAAAGCGAATGTCACCCTCCAATAAGAGCGAACGTCGAATCATCCGCAGGCAGCACAACGAGGCAATCACGTCGGCCACTTCCACGGGTCCCAGCTTCAAGTGTCTGTTGAATGCCGCGACTCCCCGGCCCCCTTCGGTCCCCATCCGCGGCACCACGACATCCGCGTCGAATCGTTTGGCCGCGGTACCCATTTCACGCAGAGCCGTCGGCGCCAGAACATCATCATCGTCGACGAAGAGAACATACTCGCCCAGAGCCGCATCGACCCCGACATTCCGAGGTCGGCCCGGCCATCCACTGTTCGATTGGTGTATTACCCGAAGGCGAGCATCCGTGTGGGCTGCAGAATCGAGGATGGCAGCGGTCCCATCTGTACTCCCATCATCGACGATGACGACTTCAAAACCCCCAGGAGGCTCTTTCTGGGCTTGGATCGCCGCGAGAGTCCGGTGAATCGTGGCAGCGGCGTCGTGCGCCGGCATGACAATGGAGATCTGTGGAGGCATTTCCCAAGGTTCACATCGGAAAGCGAACCATGTCGTTCAAATCACCAGTTCTTGAAAACTTTGAACGTTCGAAGTCTTCACATTTTTCAGAAATACCCGTCGAACGGCCCGAAGCAGTGCAGCTACGCGCCCAGCCGGGCCGCAGCACATCGACTCCCGCCACAGCTACCGGTGTCGCACGCCGAGGCCGCACGGCCACCCGCTGTCACCTCGGCAATCGTTTATTAGACTGGGCCCATGCCTGATTCGATTCGCAACTCCCGCGCCGCAGCACTCCCGGCCAAGCTGTCCCGCACCTGGCTGCTGACGAACGCCGCCAAACCGGAACTCTTCGAACCGGCGCAGCGCTCCGAAGCCGACTCGATCATCTTCGATATGGAGGCCGCCGTCCCCGACACGCTGAAGTCCGAGGCCCGTGACAACGTCGTCGATGCGCTGTCGAAGGGGATGTCCGGCTGGGTCCGGATCAACGCCTCGACCTCTGACTACTGGGAGGACGACCTGGCCGCGCTCAACGGCCTGCCCGGCCTGCGCGGGGTGATGCTGCCCAATACGGAGAAGCCCGACCAGGTGACGCTCACGGCTATGCGCGCCGGAGCCGGCATGCCGGTCCTGGCCCTGATCGAAACGGCGGTGGGGATCGAGAACGCCACCCGCATCGCCGAGGCCCCCGGCACCTTCCGCCTGGCTCTGGGCACCAACGACTTCCGCAAGGACACCGGCGTGGGCGACGATCCCATCGCCCTTGCCTACGCTCGCTCCCGTCTGGTCATTGCGACCCGGGTAGGTGGACTGCCCGGCGCGATCGACGGTCCGTCCGCCGCGGGTGCGGCACCTGCGACGGTGGAGACCGCCTGCCAGTGGACGATCAAGATGGGTATGACGGGCAAACTCGTCCTGAACCCCGAGCAGGCCGAGGAGATCAACAACTGGTTGGCACCGAGCGCCGACGACCGTCGCTGGGCCAAGGAACTGCTCAGCGAGGCCGAGGCCGCAGGCGACGCCGCATTCGTCGACGGCTCCTACCTGCCGCGTCTGACCAGGGCCAAGAAGATCGCCTCCCTGGCCGACTCCTACGGACTCTGGAAGGCTTGAGCAACCGGGTCGCCACATCATTGGACCGGCTGTTTCAGATTCCACTGTTCGAACGGTGGAATCTGAAACAGCCGGTCCAATGATTCTGTGACTTCCGCTCCTGGCTGCGGTCCTCAGCCCCGCCGGCGGCGACTGATCACCATCAGCCCGATACCACCGATGAGCAACACGGCGCCGATGCCCGCGGCAGTCAGCTCCATACCGGTACGCGGCAGTCCGCCGTCGTCGGTGGGTTCCGATGTCGCAGGGTCGGTCGGTTCGGCACTGACAGTTTCCGTGGGTTCACCCGATGTCGAAGGTTCCGGCACCGAGGTCTCCGTCGGCTCGCCGGGCACCGTGGGCTCTGCGGTCTCGCTGGGCTCCGCCGGCCGGCCCAGCACGGTGAAGTCCAAGCGCGCGAAGGTCTTCGCGTTGTCGGCCGACTGCACCAGGATCGAATGTTCGCCCGGGTAGAGTGCGGGTACCTTCGTCGTCACCGTACCCGCAGCCGAGACCTCCACATCATCGGCCACAGTTACGGGATCCGAGTGGAAGACCACATCGACCTTCGTCCCGGCCAGTGAGTCCAGACCGGAGATCGTCAGTTCATCCCCCGGCCGGCCAGAGTCAATGCTCACCTGGGCATCGACCCGATCATCCGTGGGTGTGGACGTTGGCTCGTCCGTGGGCACCGAAGAGGGCTCGTCCGTCGGCTCCGTGGTAGCCGTATCAGTCGGCTCCGAACTCTCCGTAGGCTCCGGCGTGCCCTCCGGCTCAGTCACCAAGATCTCCTTGGAGGTCTGACGGGTTTCATAGTGCGTGTAATTATTCGCGATGGTCCATGTCGAGACGGAGATCTTATGACCGACATCTTTAGGGGTGAGCACGTAGGTCTCCGGCATCTCCGTACTTTCCCTGTCGGGATCGATATCCTCACCATCGCGCAGCCAGGTGAGGTTGTGACGTATCGGGAATTCCCTGCCATCCCCATAGTTGTCTGGGCCGTTCCATGGCACCGTCGCCTTCAGCGTCGAGCCGGCTGTCGAACCCCCGGTGACCGTCAACTCACCGACGGGGGCTTCCGTCAAGGAGGCGATAGTTCCCTCTATGGTCTTCTCGGTCGAACCGGGCTTCGGCACCGTGTAGGTGGTTCCCGCTGCGATCCCGAAGTTCTTCGAGCCGAGGAACTGTGTGATGTGCCAGTCGGCGTTGCTGGTCTCGAACTGGGTGAAGTACGCCTTGTATTCCTTACCCGGTTTCAGCCCGGAGAACGTCCACTTACCGTCGGTCTTGGGTTCACAGGCATTGCTGTCATCGGGATCACTCGGGTCGAAGGGATTGCACCCCGAATCGGCCTCGGCCTTGGCCTCATCAGAGGGGATACCCTCGTACTGGCCGAACTCGTCGGGCTTGGCACCCGGATCGACCAGTTGCAGGCTTCCACCCCAGGCAGAGTTCTCATTGGTCACGTGGAACTTCAGCGTGCCGGTCTGCGCGGCGTGGGACGGCGCTGCACCGGTGACGAGCAGCGCAGCCCCCAGGGCCGCCGCTGCGGCGCCGGCCCAGATCCTTCTACTTCGCCTTCTGGCCTTCGCTACGAATGTGCTCAACGCTCGCGTCATCGGTTACCTCTTACGGGGGTACGGGAGTGGGACTCATCCACCCTAGAGCTGCGGGGACCACCGCGACCGTATTCCGTGCCCGATCTGAAAAGCTCGCACGTTCAAAGTTTTCAGAAGTTTCGTCTTCCCCGGTCAGCCGCCCTATACACAAGGCTGAAACAGAAGGTCCAATGATGCGCAGGAGGAGAAGGCGCACACCGGCGCGCCGACTCAGATGAAGACCAGGATGAACCAGATCCCGGCGGCCAGGCCGGGTAGTGCCAGCAGCACGTGCAGCCATTTGTGCATGAGCACGACAGCGGCGAACTCCCGGATGAAGGCACTGGGCACGTAATAGCGCGCGGTCTTCGACCCGAGCACATCCGCGTCCACTCCGATTCTGCGCGAGAGCAGCGCGGCCCGCGGAACGTGATACCCGTTCGTAGCAACCAGCAGATGGCCGGTCGCGGGCACGCCCCGGCGCGCGACCTCGGCGTCGGCGATCCTGCGGGAGAAACGCAGGTTCTCCTCCGTGGTGCGCGAGCGGTCCTCGGCGATCACATCCGCGCCGCCCGCGACCGAACCCGTGCCCTCCTGCCCCGCCTCTCCTCCCCCGCCATCCTCGGCCAGTCGTTCCAGCAGGTATTCGGCCATGGCCTCGGACTCCGTCCGCGGCTCATCCGGACCCCGCCCTCCCGATGGGATGAGCGGCCCCGTCCATCCCGCACCGCGCAGGCGCCGGAACCAGGCCAGTCCCAAATCCAAGCGTGAGGCCAGCAGCGGCGGCACGCGGCCTCCGATCAGCCCGGAACCGAGCACCACCACAGCGTCGGGATCCGTGCGCGTCGGCCGGCGCGCGTACCAGCCGGTGAAGACGAGGAAGACCAGAAACGTCAACCCCACCTGAGCACAGCCGTAGAGCATGAGCAGCGCCAGTCCGATCCCGGCATTACCGAAGGCGAAAACGACCACAAGTCCCAGCACGGGCATCGCCAGCACCACCAGGCCCAGCAGCCCGGCAAGGGAATTGCCCAGCGAGCGGCCCTCCTTGCGGATCATCTGCAGTCCATTGCGCAGGAGCACGAAGGCAAGGGCGAGGATGGAGAACGGTGCCAACAGTGCTGCGACCATCAGCAGGATGTAGACGTTCAGCCCCAGATAGAACAGGATTTCGAAGACGGCCAGTGCCGTGAACCAGACCGCGCATACCAGCGTCACCGCGATGCGCAGGCGCCGAGGATCACCGGCTCGCATCCGCAGATACAGGAACCAGAGGAGAACGGCAAGCACGGCGTCGAACACCTTTCCAGTCTTTCATGCGGCAGGGCTGGCGTGCCTGAACGCAGCGCGATCAACCCCAACACGATGACACCTCACAACGGCGTGTCCGACCCCACTGGGGCCCCGCCCCACAACCGGTATAGTATTAAGTTATATAGTTCTTTTGATAGAATTCGCCCGATTCGCCGCTTCGGCCCGGGCCACCACTGTGAGACATCGTTCTCGTCCCTCCAGAAAGGAAGGCGCTTCGTCGTTGAGCCACGACACCCTCGGCACCACCAGCACCACGGATTCCCCCGGACATGCGCAGAAGAAGGCCACTGATTCCAAGCCCCGCCTGCTGACGCCCACCTTCATGATGGCCTGGCTGATCAACTTCAGCCAGTTCCTTGTCTTCTACTGCCTGGTCACCACCATGGCTCTCTACGCGATCAAGCAGTTCGCGGCCTCGGACACCACCGGTGGTCTGGCCTCCAGCGCCTTCGTCATCGGCGCGACCGTCGCCCGCCTGTTTACCGGCTATGTCGTCGACACCCTGGGCCAGCGCAGGACGCTGCTGGTGGCGCTCATCGTCGTCGCCGTCATCTGCGCGCTCTACGTCCCGGCGAACTCCCTGTCGCTGCTGCTGATCGTCCGGTTCGTCCACGGCCTGGGCTATGCCTTCGCCGGAACCGCGGCGATGGCCATGGCGCAGACGACGATCCCGGCGGCCCGGCGCGCCGAGGGTACCGGCTACTTCGCAGTCAGCGCCACCCTGGCCAGCGCCTTCGGACCCGCCCTGGGTCTCATCATCGTCAACCGCTTCGACTACACGATGCTGTTCTTGATCGCCCTGGGCGTCGCCGTCGTCGGAATGGTGCTGGGCCTCGTCCTGCACCTGGTGACCCACCAGTCCCTGGACGCGGAACAGAAGGTCCAGCGCAAGGCCGCCCGCGCGGCCGAGCCCAAGGCCTCGTTCTCGCTGCGCGATATCGCCCACCCCGCGGTCATCCCGATCGGCTGCTTCATGCTGCTCGTCGGCCTGTGCTACGCCGGAGTCATCACCTACCTCAACAGCTATTCCGAACAGCGCGACGTGGTCACCGGCGCCGGGTTCTTCTTCATCGCCTACGCCGGAGCCATGCTCGTCATGCGCTTCGTCCTCGGCAAAGTGCAGGATCAGCACGGCGACAACATCGTCGTCTACCTGGGCTTGGTCTTCTTCGCACTCGCCCTGGCACTGCTGGCCATCGCGAATACCAACTGGGAGATCGTCGTGGCCGGCGCTCTGACCGGCCTGGGCTACGGCACACTGATGCCCGCCAGCCAGGCGATCGCCGTGAACCTGGTGTCCGCCGACAAGCTGGGCACCGGCATCTCCACCCTGCTGCTGCTGACCGATGTGGGCGTGGGCCTGGGGCCGATCGCCCTGGGCATCCTGGTCGCCCAGACCGGCTACGCCCTGATGTATGGCATTCTGGCCGTCATCGTCGTGGCCGCCGGCATCTTCTACCACTTCGCACACGGCCACAAGCAGCACGCCGGCGCCAAGGCGCCCGCTGCACGCGAAACGGTCGCCTGAGCAACACACAAAGCCCCCTGTGTTGTGGATATCCACAACACAGGGGGCTTTGTGTGTCCGGCTGGGGGCTCAGCCTGCGACGGGCGCAGACCCGGCCGGCTCATCCGCTGTGACGACCAGGCGACCATCCACCGCGGTGGCCCGCACGGTCGACCCGGCGTCCGCGGCCTCGGTCACCAGCAGATCGGCGATCGCGTCGTCGAGCTCGCGCTGGATCACCCGGCGCAGCGGCCGGGCACCGTACTCCGGCTCGTAGCCATGATCGGCCAAGAGGTCCAGCGCGGATCCGTCGATTTCCAAGGCGATGTCCTGCGCGGCCAGGCGCTCGCGGACCTCGGCCAGCTGCAGGTCGACGATGCGGCGCAGCTGCGACCGGTCCAGCTTGGTGAACATCACCGTGTCGTCGATCCGGTTGAGGAACTCAGGGCGCATGACCTCCTTTAGCCGGCCCATCACCTTGGCGCGCAACTCGGACTCACCAGCGCCCACCGCCGCAGAGCTGAACCCCAACGGCGCACCCGATGCCGCGATGAACTCGCTGCCCAGGTTGCTCGTCATGATGACCACAGTGTTCCTGAAGTCCACCGTGCGGCCCTGCCCGTCGGTCAGCCGCCCGTCGTCGAGGACCTGCAACAGCATGTTGAACACGTCCGGGTGCGCCTTCTCCACCTCGTCGAGCAGCACGATCGAGTACGGATTGCGCCGCACCCGTTCGGTCAACTGCCCGGCCTCGTCGTAGCCGACGTATCCCGGGGGCGCGCCGACCAGACGGGAGACGGTGTGGCGCTCGCCGAACTCGCTCATATCGAAGCGGATCAGCGCGGACTCATCGTCGAACAGCGACCCGGCCAGCGCCTTGGCCAGCTCCGTTTTGCCCACGCCCGTGGGGCCCAGGAACAGGAAGCTGCCGATCGGCCGCGCGGGATCCCCCAGGCCGGTCTGGTTGCGCCGGATCGCGCGCGAGACCACCGCGACGGCGTCGTCCTGCCCGATCACACGCTCGTGCAGTTCGTCCTCCAGATGCGCCAAGCGTGTCTTCTTCTCCTGCGTCATGCGGGCGGCGGGGATGCCGGTGGCCCTGGCCACGACCTCGGCGATCTGCTGCGCGTCGACCGTCTGCGGCTCTCCGGCCGCGGACCCCGGCGCCGAGGCCGTACCCGGCTTGGCGCCCGTCGTCGCCGCGTCGAGTTCGCGGGTCAGCTCCGCCATCTCGTCGCGGATCTCGCCGGCCCGCTCGAAGTGCTCCGAGCTTATGGCGGAGTTCTTCTCCGCCTCCAGCTCCCCCAGGCGGGCCCGCAGGGCGGCGGTGTCGACCTTCGGCCCGCGCCGCAGGGACAAGCGCGCACCGGCCTGGTCGATCAGGTCGATCGCCTTGTCCGGCAGGTAGCGGTCGGTGATGTAGCGGTGGGACAGTTCGACGGCCGCGCGGATCGCCTCGGGCGTATAGACCACCCCGTGGTGTTGCGCGTACTTGTCTGCCAGTCCGCTCAGGATCTGCACCGCGTCCTCGACCGAGGGCTCCCCGACCGTCACCGGCTGGAAGCGACGTGCCAGCGCGCCGTCCTTCTCGATCGTGCGGAACTCCTGCAGAGTCGTCGCCCCGACCAGGTGCAGTTCGCCCCTGGCCAAGCGCGGCTTGAGGATATTACCGGCATCCATCGAGTTCGACTCGCCGGAGCCGCCGGCGCCCACCACGGTGTGCAACTCGTCGATGAAGACGATCGCATCTCCGGACTGGGCGATCTCCTCGAGCACCCCGGTCAGGCGCTCCTCGAAGTCGCCGCGGTACCGGGTGCCGGCGATCATGCCGGGCAGATCGAGTGCCACCACGCGCTTGCCCGCCAGCTGGGCCGGGACCGAGCCCTCGGTGATCGCCTGGGCCAGGCCCTCGACGATCGCGGTCTTGCCCACGCCGGGTTCACCGATGAGCACAGGGTTGTTCTTGGTTCGTCGCGCCAGGATCTCGATGGTCTGTTCGATCTCCTCGGACCGGCCGATCACCGGGTCCAGCCCGTCCTCGGCCGCCAGCGCAGTCAGGTCCGTGCCGTATTTCTGCAACAGAGAGCCCTCGTCGTCAGGGGCCGTGCCCTGCTGTCCCCCGGACTGCTGCCCCTGCTGCTCGGCGGACTGCCGGGCGCCCGCGGCCGCGGCCTGCAGGGACGACTGGGTGACGCCGGCGGCTGCCAGGATGCGCCCGGCGGGCATGTCCTGGTTGAGCACGAGGGCGAAGAACAGGTGTTCGGGATCGATATAGGTCGACCCGAAGGCGCGTGCCACCTGGAAGGCGTCGAGCAGCGCGCGCTGGGCTGCGCCGGTCAGCGTGGGTTTGCCCTCGACCTCCTTGTCCGAGGCGGCCGGCAGCCGTTCCTCCACGGCCTCGGCCAGTGCGGCCGGATCCGCGCCCGCGGCCCGGACGGATCCAGCCGCCGGATCGTCTCCCAGCATGGTGTGCAGGATGTGCAGGGTGTCGACCTCGGCGTGGCCATGGTCGACCGCATAACGGCCGGCGGCGTCGATGAGTTCCCTGGTCTTCTTGCTCAGCTGCCGCGAGATGTCGATCGCGCGGCCCTGGCGATTCTGTCCCTGGCCCTGGAAGATGCGGGCGAGGAACTCCTCGAACGAGTCGCCGCCGCTGCCCTGGGGTCCATAGAATGTGGCCATGTTTCCTCCCTTTTCTATGGTGAAAACCTAGACTTGAGTGCGTACGACTCAACTAACACCGCAGGACGGGTGTTCTATTCCCGCCGGATCCGCGGTACGGTTGGTGGCACTACTTCCCGGACAACTCCCCGCACGACGCCCAACGGCAATGACGCATTCAGGAGATGATGAGGATGCCCAAGACCACAGGGTCGGGACGGCCCAGGAAATCCGAGCTGCCGGATACTCTGCTGCGCTCCGATGAGAAGGCGCAGCGGACGTTTGCGAAGGCCCACGATTCGGCCCTGGCCGAATACGGCAACGAGGAACAGGCCCATAAGGTCGCCTATGCTGCCCTGGAACACACGCACCACAAGGTCGGCGACCATTGGGAGCCCAAGGACTGAAAACGGCCCGCTGTCTGAAGGCTGCCCGCAGAACTGCGGACTCCGGAGACGGCGGGAAGAACCGCAGCGGCGGGCCCGGAACCCAAGGGTTCCGGGCC
>NZ_JANIJY010000050.1:0-1519 GCF_024580695.1 Brevibacterium sp. 91QC2O2
TCACCCCTAACCACAGGTCATCCCCTCCATTTTCAACTGAAGTGGGTTCGGGCCTCCACACGCTCTTACACGCGCTTCACCCTGCCCATGGCTAGATCACTCCGCTTCGGGTCTAGGACACGCGACTCAAACGCCCTCTTCAGACTCGCTTTCGCTACGACTACCCCACACGGGTTAACCTCGCCACATGCCACTAACTCGCAGGCTCATTCTTCAAAAGGCACGCCAGCACAGTCATCAAAACTGCTTTGACGGCTTGTAGGCACACGGTTTCAGGTACTCTTTCACTCCCCTCCCGGGGTACTTTTCACCATTCCCTCACGGTACTATCCGCTATCGGTCATCAGGAAGTATTCAGCCTTACCAGGCGGTCCTGGCAGATTCACACGAGATTACACGAGTCCCGTCCTACTCGGGAAAACAGTCAACCCCCGCCACACACATTTCGCCTACAGGACTCTCACCCACTCCGGTCAGCCATCCCAGACTGTTCGACTACACGCGCAACAAAGGGCTCCGACCATGTGGAATCGGACAACCACTCCCCACAACACCACGCACACAACCCCCACACGGTTCATACATGCACGCAGTTTAGGCTCCTCCGCTTTCGCTCGCCACTACTCACAGAATCATTATTATTTTCTCTTCCTACGGGTACTGAGATGTTTCACTTCCCCGCGTTCCCCCCACACACCCTATATATTCAGATGCGGGTACCAGACCATCACAGACTGGCGGGTTCCCCCATTCGGACACCCTCGGATCACCGCTCGTTTACCAACTCCCCGAGGCTTATCGCAGGTTACAACGTCCTTCATCGGCTCCTGATGCCAAGGCATCCACCATGCGCCCTTCACCACTCACCACAACACACACAGCAGAAGACCAACAAGCCTCCCACCCAGCGTCTGGTGGGGTGGATAACACAAGAAACAAACACACCAACCACACCAGCCAACCCGACACCAGACTCACGCCTGACACCAGCCAGCCCATGGTTGGGCGACAAAATCACACACAGAAACACAGACCAAAAAATCTATGTTCTAGATGCTCACGTCCACTATTCACAAACCACACAACACCCACACACCCACCACCACCAGATCCACACGGACCCGACAGCCGGCAGGGGCGGCACCAGAACACACACCACCAAACAGTGGTCTGTTGTCCCAGAACCCCAACAGCATACTCAAACAATCAATCCCGCGATGTTCCACCCACGAGCAACCACGGACAGGACACTCGCCTGCCAACATGGCCAACACTCAATGTTGATGCTCCTTAGAAAGGAGGTGATCCAGCCGCACCTTCCGGTACGGCTACCTTGTTACGACTTAGTCCCAATCACCAGTCCCACCTTCGACCACTCCCCCCACACAAGGTGGTTAGGCCATGGGCTTCGGGTGTTACCGACTTTCGTGACTTGACGGGCGGTGTGTACAAGGCCCGGGAACGTATTCACCGCAGCATTGCTGATCTGCGATTACTAGCGACTCCGACTTCACGTAGT
>NZ_JANIJY010000051.1:0-1508 GCF_024580695.1 Brevibacterium sp. 91QC2O2
GGTTAGGCCATGGGCTTCGGGTGTTACCGACTTTCGTGACTTGACGGGCGGTGTGTACAAGGCCCGGGAACGTATTCACCGCAGCATTGCTGATCTGCGATTACTAGCGACTCCGACTTCACGTAGTCGAGTTGCAGACTACGATCCGAACTGAGACCGGCTTTCTGAGATTCGCTCCACCTCACGGCATCGCTTCCCTCTGTACCGGCCATTGTAGCATGCGTGAAGCCCAAGACATAAAGGGCATGATGATTTGACGTCATCCCCACCTTCCTCCGAGTTAACCCCGGCAGTCTCCTATGAGTTCCCACCATCACGTGCTGGCAACATAGAACGAGGGTTGCGCTCGTTGCGGGACTTAACCCAACATCTCACGACACGAGCTGACGACAACCATGCACCACCTGTACACCAACCCAAAAAGGGAAACCCCGTTTCCGAGGCGATCTGGCGCATGTCAAGCCTTGGTAAGGTTCTTCGCGTTGCATCGAATTAATCCGCATGCTCCGCCGCTTGTGCGGGCCCCCGTCAATTCCTTTGAGTTTTAGCCTTGCGGCCGTACTCCCCAGGCGGGGCACTTAATGCGTTAGCTACGGCACAGAACCCGTGGAATGGGTCCCACACCTAGTGCCCAACGTTTACGGCATGGACTACCAGGGTATCTAATCCTGTTCGCTCCCCATGCTTTCGCTCCTCAGCGTCAGTAACAGCCCAGAGTCCCGCCTTCGCCACCGGTGTTCCTCCTGATATCTGCGCATTTCACCGCTACACCAGGAATTCCAGACTCCCCTACTGCACTCCAGTCGGCCCGTACCCACTGCACGCGCACCGTTAAGCGATGCGTTTCCACAGCAGACGCGACCAACCGCCTACGAGCTCTTTACGCCCAATAATTCCGGACAACGCTAGTACCCTACGTATTACCGCGGCTGCTGGCACGTAGTTAGCCGGTACTTCTTCTGCAGGTACCCTCCACCCCCATCAAGGAGGCCTTGTTCCCTACTGAAAGAGGTTTACAACCCGAAGGCCGTCATCCCCCACGCGGCGTCGCTGCATCAGGCTTGCGCCCATTGTGCAATATTCCCCACTGCTGCCTCCCGTAGGAGTCTGGGCCGTGTCTCAGTCCCAGTGTGGCCGGTCGCCCTCTCAGGCCGGCTACCCGTAAACGCCTTGGTAGGCCATTACCCCACCAACAAGCTGATAGGCCGCGAGCCCATCCCCAACCGACAAAACTTTCCACCCCCACCCATGCGGGCAGGAGTCGTATCCGGTATTAGACCCAGTTTCCCGGGCTTATCCCGAAGTCAGGGGCAGGTTACTCACGTGTTACTCACCCGTTCGCCACTAATCCATGACACAAGTGCCACTTCATCGTTCGACTTGCATGTGTTAAGCACGCCGCCAGCGTTCGTCCTGAGCCAGGATCAAACTCTCCACAAAAAAATTTGCTTAAAAGCGATCCCGACCGAAAAGAACAGACTGACGAGAAAAAGAACAACACCCACCAT
>NZ_JANIJY010000052.1:0-1441 GCF_024580695.1 Brevibacterium sp. 91QC2O2
GGCTCTTCCGGATTGAGGGTGTAGAGAATTATCCGACAGGGGTAGGTGTGTCGTAGGGGGTGTGAAGAAGGCCCCGCGGTGAGAATGGGAATTGTCTAGAAACCGATTCCTCACCACAAGGCCTTCGATGCTCAAGCCTACCTTCACGACTCCTGATCTCACGACTTTCACGGGACTCGACGGTCTCGGCCTGCGCGCCGTCGGCCAGTACCTGACGCCGGACCGGGCGATCATTTCGTGTACTGTCGTTGAGCCGGACGACTGGTGCCACCGCTGTGGGTCTCCGGGGGCTCCACGGGACACGCTGGTGCGCAGGCTTGCTCACCAGCCGTTGGGCTGGCGGCCGACGGCTCTGCACGTGCGCGTCCGACGCTACAAATGCACAGAGTGCGGCCACGTCTGGCGGCAGGATACACGTGCAGCGGCCGAGCCGCGCGCCAAATTGTCGCGGACGGGGCTGCGGTGGGCGCTGGAAGGAATCGTGTGCCAGCACCTGACAGTCGCTCGTGTCGCTGACAGCCTGGCGGTGTCCTGGGATACTGCGAACGCCGCGGTGATCACTGAGGGACGGCGGGTGCTCATCGACAAACCCGACCGTTTCGACGGCGTGCAGGTCATCGGCGTCGACGAGCATGTGTGGCGGCATACGCGCAAGGGCGACAAGTACGTCACCGTCATCATCGACCTCACCCCGGTTCGGGACAAGACTGGGCCTGCGCGCCTGCTCGACATGGTTCAGGGCCGGTCCAAGGCCGTGTTCACGGCCTGGCTTCAGGCCAGGCCCCATAACTGGAGAGACGCCGTGGAGGTCGTGGCGATGGACGGGTTCACCGGGTTCAAGACCGCCGCCGAGACGGAGTTGCCCGACGCGATCGAGGTCATGGACCCTTTCCACGTCACCCAACTATGCGGGGATGCCTTGGACCGGAATCGGCAGCGTATCCAGCAGGAGACCACCGGGCACCGCGGCAGGTCTGGTGATCCGCTCTACGGGATCCGCCGGACCCTGCACACTGGGGAGGACCTGCTCACCGACAAGCAGCGGACCAGGCTCATGGTCGCGTTCACCGATGAGCGTCACGCCGAAGTGGAAGCGACCTGGGGCGTGTACCAGGACGTCGTGGCCGCGTACCGGCACACCGACCCAAGGGAGGGCAAGCGCATCATGGCCCAGCTCATCGACAACATCAGCCGAGGAGTGCCAAAAGCACTGCGCGAGGTCATCACGCTGGGACGCACGTTGAAACGCCGGGCCGGTGACATCCTGGCATACTTCGACCACCCAGGAACGTCCAACGGCCCCACGGAAGCCATCAACGGAAGACTCGAGCACCTCCGAGGCTCCGCCCTCGGCTTCCGGAACCTGACCAACTACGTTGCACGCAGCCTCCTGGAAGCAGGGGGATTCAGACCCCAACTACACTCCCAAATCGGATGAGCC
>NZ_JANIJY010000053.1:0-1315 GCF_024580695.1 Brevibacterium sp. 91QC2O2
GGCGGTCTCAAGGTGCTAGTGCAACACCCTTCCCAGGAGGGGCGTATGCCATACATCGCAGTGAACTACTCGAACCAGGAATGGTCCGAGGTGCTTAACGAGATCGTTCGGGGAATTCCTGTCGCCCGGATCGCGAAGGCCCGGTCCATGAGCCGTTCAACCGTCGGGAAATGGGCCAGACTAGCGGGTATGACAACAACGACCGGACGTACCGGAGGGGTCCAGAGAGTCGACCTGACCGACCCTCAGCCGGCTGCGGGTCGGTCCTATCATCGGTTGACACTGGCCGAGCGGACGTTCATCGAAACGGCGTTGAACGCCGAGGTGCCGTGGTCATTGCGCAAGATCGCCCGACACCTCGGTGTGAGCCCGTCGACGGTCTCCCGGGAGGTCCGCCGGCACAGTGTGGACCGCCCGGGACAACCACGGTGGCACACGCAGGGGCCCGCCAGGCTCTACCATGCGATGATGGGCCACTACGCGACGATGCGGTACCGTCATGCGGCCCGTGGCGGCAAGCTCGACGACCCTCTCATCCGGCATCTGGTCGTCGAGCGGCTCAACGCGCGGTATTCTCCGCAGCAGGTCGCGGGTAGGTTGAGGGTGGAGTTCCCCGATTGCCCGGAGGTGTGGGTGTCCCACGAGACGATCTACCAGGCCCTGTATGTGCAGGGCAAGGGGTCGCTGCGCCACGAGTTGAGTGTGGTCAAGGCGTTGCGGTCGGGGCGCACGGGCCGGGTTCCGCAGTCGAAGCTGCCGCGGCGGAGTAGTCGTCCGTGGTTGGCAGGGGCCCGTTTGTCGGATCGTCCGGCTGAGGTAGCCGATCGGGCGGTGCCGGGGCATTGGGAGGGTGATCTGGTTGTCGGGCCGGACTCCTCTGGGTTGGTGACTCTGGTGGAGCGGCAGACCCGGTTCGCGTTGATTGGCAGGCTCCCGGGTAGTCGGGAGTCTGCGACGGTGATTGATGTGATGCGTGGTCTTATCGAGGGACTGCCGGAGGCGTTGCGGCAGACGATCACATGGGATCAGGGTCAGGAGATGGCCCAGCACGCTGATTTCACTGTTGCCACCGGGTGTCGCCTGTTCTTCTGCGATCCTCATTCGCCGTGGCAGCGGGGTTCGAATGAGAATCTCAATGGGTTGATCCGGGATTTCTATCCCAAGGGCACGAATTTCAATCGGGTGACCGATCAGGAGGTCCTGCAGATGCAGGACCTCCTGAATGATCGTCCGCGGCGGACGCTTGAGTTCCGTACGCCTCGTGAGAGACTGGATGAACTTATCAGTGGTGTTGCACTAGCACCCTGAAACCGCC
>NZ_JANIJY010000054.1:0-1217 GCF_024580695.1 Brevibacterium sp. 91QC2O2
GGGGGGTGTCCCTATGTTCTTTGTCAAGCGATTCGGTAGATTTTTCCCGGAATCCGCTTGACTCAGTTTGGGGCGTGCTGGGGTGACCGGTTGACCGTGTAGTTCGTCGTCACGGTGCCACCAGTTGGTCGGTGTGAGCCGGTTTACGCGGCGGCTGCCCTGGGTGCCGGTGGGGTGTAGAAGGTGCCGTCGCGCAGCATCGCGAAGAGCACGTCGCAGCGCCTCCTGGCTAGCGCGATGATGGCCTGGTTGTGGCGTTTCTTCTCGGCACGTTTCCGGTCGTAATACGCTCTCGATATCGGGTCCTTCAACGCGGCGAAAGCGGACAGGAACAAGGCGCGTTTGAGGACTTTGTTGCCCTTCCGCGATGGGTGATCACCGCGGATCGACGTACCGGATCTCCAGGTCACGGGTGTGAGTCCGGCATAGGATGCCAAGTGTCCTGCGGTCTCGAAGTGCTTGCCCGCAACCTCGGTGATGATCCGGGCAGCTGTCCTGACGCCGACCGCCGGCATGGACGTCAGGAGGTCGTGAAGAGGGTGAGCCTCCACGAGGGCCTCGACTTGTGTGTAGACCTCGTCGCGGGACTCGCGCAACTGGCTCAGTTGGCCGGCGAGCTGCTTCAAGACGATTCCGGCGGCGTCGGTTCCGGCAACCACGACGGTCTGTTCTGATAGGGCCTGGAAGATCGCGGCTGCCCACCGTTTGGCAGCCCGCGGCGCATACTTGCGCATGAAGGTCGTCACACGCGCTTGGCCGGCTTTCTTCAACGCGGCTGGGCTCGGGTATTTCGCTAGCAGCGCGGGCATAACGGGATGGTCCAGGTGCGGGCCAACCACCCGTTCCAGCGCGGGGTGGATCTGGGTGAGTAGGCCCCGGATGCGGTTCGACGTGGCTGTGGCCTGCTTGGCCAAATCGTCATCGAACCCGCACAGCATCGACAACTGCGCAGCCTGTTCATCGGCCAGCACGATGGACCGCAAGGTGTGCGGCATGGTGCGGGCTGCGTCGGCGATGATCGCGGCATCGCGGGCGTCGGTCTTCGCCTGGCCGGGGTGTAGGTCGGCGATCCGGCGCATCGCAAGGCCCGGGATGTAGCCGACGAGGACGCCCATCGCGGCGGCGACCGCGACGGGGAGTGCGCCGATCGTGGCCGGCTGGTCCACCACGACGAGGACCGTTCCATGGCCGGTCATCTTGGTGATGACAGTCCGCAG
>NZ_JANIJY010000055.1:0-1186 GCF_024580695.1 Brevibacterium sp. 91QC2O2
CCTTCACATGGGTGGCCCCCCTTCTCCCGAAGTTACGGGGGCATTTTGCCGAGTTCCTTAACCACGATTCTCTCGATCACCTTAGTATTCTCTACCTGACTACCTGTGTCGGTTTCGGGTACGAGCGGATCAAACCTCACGCCGATGCTTTTCTCGACAGCATAGGATCACCGGATCACCCCACCCAAAGTGGGATGCCCATCAGCTCTCACCCTTATATGCCAGACGGATTTACCTACCTGACGGGCTACCACCTTAGACCACGACAACCACCGCGCGGCCCGGCTACCTTCCTGCGTCACACCACACGCTCACCTACACACCACCTCAGGTCCGAAGCACAACCACACACCCAACCCGAAGGCCAGGCGACAGTCACACCGCGTTAGTATCAGTAGCTTCAGTCTTTGACGGTCCTTCACCGGTACGGGAATATCAACCCGTTATCCATCGACTACGCCTGTCGGCCTCGCCTTAGGCCCCGACTAACCCAGGGAAGATGAACTTGACCCTGGAACCCTTAGTCATCCAGTGCACGGGATTCCAACCCGTGTTTCGCTACTCATGCCTGCATTCTCACTCGCATAGCCTCCACCACTCGATCACTCGGCAGCTTCACCGGCCACACGACGCTCCCCTACCCAACAAACCAGGAGTTATCCCTTCAGGTTTGATGTCACGACTTCGGCGGTGTACTTAAGCCCCGCTACATTATCGGCGCGGAATCACTTGACCAGTGAGCTATTACGCACTCTTTCAAGGATGGCTGCTTCTAAGCCAACCTCCTGGTTGTCACAGCAACTCCACATCCTTTCCCACTCAGCACACGCTTAGGGGCCTTAGTCGATGATCTGGGCTGTTTCCCTCTCGACAATGAAGCTTATCCCCCACTGTCTCACTGCCACGCTAACTTAAACCGGCATTCGGAGTTTGGCTGACGTCAGTAACACAATACGGCCCATCAACCAACCAGTAGCTCTACCTCCGGCAAGCACCACGCAACGCTGCACCTAAATGCATTTCGGGGAGAACCAGCTATCACAGAGTTTGATTGGCCTTTCACCCCTAACCACAGGTCATCCCCTCCATTTTCAACTGAAGTGGGTTCGGGCCTCCACACGCTCTTACACGCGCTTCACCCTGCCCATGGCTAGATCACTCCGCTTCGGGTCTAGGACACGCGACT
>NZ_JANIJY010000056.1:0-1166 GCF_024580695.1 Brevibacterium sp. 91QC2O2
ACTGACGTTGATACTTGTAGGGATGGTTTCCATCCAGGGTGTGACCCAGGCACTGACTGGCCACCACAGTGTGTGCCTTTGCCGTGATCTGTCCACCCACCAGGGATCATCGAGTGTCCCGACCGGACGAGCATGACCTCATAGGAGCGCGGTCACTACCCCGTCAACGTCCTGTCTGCCCACCCGGCCGGGATTGCGCTTCCATCACCACCAAGGGACGAAAGGGCACCACCCATCATGCCAACACCACACCGACACGTCTACGCCGGCATCGACACACACGCCGACACACACCACGTCGCCATCATCGACGAGCTCGGCCGCAAACTCGACGACGCCGAGTTCCCCACCACCCCGGCGGGCTATGCCGCGATCCTCGCCTTCATCACCACCCTCGGCACACTGCGCAAGGTCGGGATCGAGGGCACCGCGTCCTACGGTGCCGGCATCACCGCCCACCTCCGCAGTCAGCAGATCGAAGTCCGCGAGATCATCCGCCCGAACCGGCAGGCACGCCGCGGCGGCAAGTCCGACCCGATCGACGCCTACGCCGCAGCCAAGGCCATCGCAGCTGACGACCACGACCGCCTGCCGATCCCGAAACTCCTCGGCGGCGTCATCGCCGGCCTGGCCAACCTCTTGTGCGCCTACACCACCGCCGTCAAAGCCCGCACGACTGCGATCGTGCAGATCAAGAACAAACTCGTCACCGCCGACACCGCCTTTCGCCAGGCCCACCGCGGCCTGAACGACAAGACGCTGATCGCCCGACTCGCCGCCACCCGACCGGTGGCGACGGACTACCAGCGCAAGGCATTGCGCACGCTGGCCCGCCGCTATCAGAACCTCACCGGTGAGATCGACGAACTCCTGACCGACATCACCACCGTCGTCGCCGACACCGCACCGGCACTGGCAGCGGCCAAGGGAATCGGACCGATCAGCGCGGCGAAACTGCTGGTCACCGCGGGTGAGAATCCTGAGCGTATCCGCAGTAAGGAAGCCTTCGCCGCCTTATGCGGGGTGAGTCCACTGCAGGCGTCTTCCGGGAAGACGAACCGGCACAGGCTCAACCGTGGAGGAAACCGGCAGGCCAATCAGGCACTCCACCAGATCGTGCTCGTGCGCATGTCCAGTGACCCGCGGACACGGGCCTACGTGGCACG
>NZ_JANIJY010000057.1:0-1099 GCF_024580695.1 Brevibacterium sp. 91QC2O2
CTGATGTGTGTGTGGTGGCCGCAGAGACCAGGGAGAAGCGACTGTTTACTAAAAACACAGGTCCGTGCGAAGCTGTAAGGCGATGTATACGGACTGACGCCTGCCCGGTGCTGGAAGGTTAAGAGGACCTGTTAAACCCTTTGGGTTGAAGCGGAGAATTTAAGCCCCAGTAAACGGCGGTGGTAACTATAACCATCCTAAGGTAGCGAAATTCCTTGTCGGGTAAGTTCCGACCTGCACGAATGGCGTAACGACTTCTCTGCTGTCTCAACCGCGAACTCGGCGAAATTGCATTACGAGTAAAGATGCTCGTTACGCGCAGCAGGACGGAAAGACCCCGAGACCTTCACTATAGTTTGGTATTGGTGTTCGGTGTGGCTTGTGTAGGATAGGTGGGAGACTGTGATCCGGCATCGCTAGGTGTTGGGGAGTCGTTGTTGAAATACCACTCTGGCCATTCTGGATTCCTTAACTTCGGACCCTGATCGGGTTCAGGGACAGTGCCTGATGGGTAGTTTAACTGGGGCGGTTGCCTCCTAAAGAGTAACGGAGGCGCCCAAAGGTTCCCTCAGCCTGGTTGGCAATCAGGTGTCGAGTGTAAGTGCACAAGGGAGCTTGACTGTGAGACGGACGTGTCGAGCAGGAGCGAAAGCTGGGACTAGTGACCCGGCCGTGGATTGTGGAATCGCGGTCGCTCAACGGATAAAAGGTACCTCGGGGATAACAGGCTGATCTTGCCCAAGAGTCCATATCGACGGCATGGTTTGGCACCTCGATGTCGGCTCGTCGCATCCTGGGGCTGGAGTTGGTCCCAAGGGTTGGGCTGTTCGCCCATTAAAGCGGTACGCGAGCTGGGTTTAGAACGTCGTGAGACAGTTCGGTCCCTATCCGCTGCGTGCGTTGGAGATTTGAGAAGGGCTGTCCTTAGTACGAGAGGACCGGGACGGACGAACCTCTGGTGTGCCAGTTGTTCTGCCAAGGGCATGGCTGGTTTGCTACGTTCGGGAGGGATAACCGCTGAAAGCATCTAAGTGGGAAGCCTGCTTCGAGATGAGGTCTCCTTTAAGGTGTCCTAGAGATGATGGGGTTGATAGGCCAG
>NZ_JANIJY010000058.1:0-1094 GCF_024580695.1 Brevibacterium sp. 91QC2O2
TTGTGTGGGCTTGTAGTCACGGGTCATGAGTCCACGTGACCATGGGTATGGTCATGATGTGGTGAGACATGGTGGTCATGATGTTGTGAGACATCTGTGGTCACGATGTCCCGAGACTTCACAGCAGATTCTTGGAGAAGAAATCCACATGAACCGGCCAGTCGATGAAACATGCCGCCATCGAGTGGGAACACCGGTAGTGGCATTGAAGTATCTCCCAGCCGCGGCTGCGTAGACTGTCCGTGTCCCGAACGTTCGTCTCTTGGAGCACTCCGTGTCTATCCCGATCCGTCCCCAACGAACCATGCCACTGGCCCTGCTGCTGGCCGCCGCCTTCGCGGTGTGCGGTATGTTCTTCGCCCCCGCGGCCTCGGCCCACGACCAGCTGGTGTCATCAGATCCGGAAAACGGTGCGACCTTGAAGACCGCACCCGAATACCTCACGCTGAACTTCAGCGGCAAGATTCAGAAGACCGGCACCGAGGTCAAGGTGATGCACGAGGGCAAGGACGTCTCCGCCGGCGAGATTACCATCGAGGACGGCAAGCTGATGTCCGCGCTGCCCGACGATCTGTCCACAGGCGACTACAAGGTCCTGTGGCGTGTGGTGTCCGCCGACGGCCACCCCGTCTCCGGCACGATCGATTTCACCGTCAAGGGCGACGGCGAGGCCGGCGGCAGCGCGAAGCAGGGCACCTCCGAAGCCGAGGAGTCCGCGGGCGCGGCGGCCCCGGCCGATGAACAGACTCCGGCCGCGCTGGGCGGTAACGAGCTCAGCGGCGGGGTGGATCAGGAGAACACCGGGTCGGGGATCTCCACCGGCACCGGCGTGCTGATCGGGATCGGCGCCGGCGCTGTGCTGGGCATCGTCATCGCCCTGCTGATCCGCAAGTTCAAGGGCCTGAACCAGGACAAGTGACCCCTCCACAGGCGCGGGCACCCTCCTTCGAGGGTGCCCGCGCCTTTTCGGGCTCTTCCGGATTGAGGGTGTAGAGAATTATCCGACAGGGGTAGGTGTGTCGTAGGGGGTGTGAAGAAGGCCCCGCGGTGAGAATGGGAATTGTCTAGAAACCGATTCCTCACCACAAGGCCTT
>NZ_JANIJY010000059.1:0-988 GCF_024580695.1 Brevibacterium sp. 91QC2O2
CATGACCGGGGTGTCCCGGTCGACGTGGCACTACCGGCACAGGCCCCGGCCCGCAGTGGCTGACCCTGTTCATCAAACGGATCGGGCGTACGCTTCGCGGATCGGTGAGGCAGACAGGCGGCGGGTGCAGGAGCGTATCCGTACATCGTGGGAAGCAGGTCATTCGGTCGATCACGCGTTTGCTGCGATGTGGGATGACGGGGTGATGCTCGCTTCACGGCGATCGTGGTGGCGGATCGCTGCGCAGATCGAGGATCAGTCGGTGCGGCCTGTTCTCCCGCGGGCGAAGCAGAAACGCTGCCGGCGGGAAGCTCCGCAGGTCATGGCCACCCGTCCGGGGCAGGCATGGTCGTGGGACATTACGGACCTGTACTCACCGTGGGTGGGTAAACGTTTCAAGGCCTACAAGGTCATTGACGTGTTCTCGCGGAAGGTCGTGGGACACAGGGTCGAGGAGTGTGAGTCCGACCAGGTGGCTGTGGAGATGTTCACCGAGGCGATCGGAATGTATGGGGCACCGGAGGTCGTGCATGCTGATAACGGGTCGGCGATGACGTCGAACCGATTACGGGAGTTGCTTGCCGGGTACAGGGTGGAGTCGTCGTTCAACCGACCGTATGTGTCGAATGACAATCCGTTCTCCGAAGCGGCGTTCAAGACGATGAAGTATCGGCCCGGGTACCCGCGGATCTTCGAGACCGTGGGGGACGCTCGTGCGTATGTGGATGGATACGTGCAGTGGTACAACACTGTGCATCGGCATTCCGGTATCGCGTTGTTCACCCCGGAGAGTGTGTTCGATGGGTCATGGCAGCGGTGCTGGCATGACCGGGATCAGGCGTTGCAGGAGTACTACCGGAGACACCGGGGACGCTTCAAGTCACGTCCGGTGACTCCGAAGCCGCCCCACGTCGTGGGTATCAACCTGCCGGAGCACGAAGCAGTCAGAAACTAGCCCGAGTGACTCCACACAGCTTGACACAGAGCG